>JAITMW010000131.1 GCA_031277155.1 Clostridiales bacterium
TATAACGCAGAATATACTTGATTGCGCCGCGCATCCATAATGGGCACAATGGCACCTTCCCAAGTAATGGCATTATATGCCAGCGCATCAAGGGTCGAAACAGGTACAATTTTTAGGCCAAGGGCAAAGGCCAGGCCCTTGGCACAAGCCGCACCAATGCGCAGGCCTGTGAAGGAGCCGGGGCCGCCGGATACGGCAATGGCGCCGATGTCCGTTTTGCACAGGCCGGCGGTGGTCAACATGCAGTCTATCATGGGCAGCAATGTCTCGGAGTGCGTAAGGCCGCTGTTGACGGAAAATTCGGCCATGATTCTATCCCGGCAGACCATTGCCACGCCGGAAACCGGGCCTGTTGTTTCAATAGCCAGGATATTCATATGCCCACCTCAATCCGCCGATAATCCTCGCCGCGGTCAATATCACATTCAAAGCGCACAAAAACGGCGGAAGGGGGCAAAAGTTCCCGGATGATATCCGCCCATTCCACCAAAGAAATGCCGCCGCCCCAAAAATAATCTTCATATCCGGTATCTTCCATTTCTTGGATATGCTTGATGCGATACACATCAAAGTGATACAGGGGTAGGCTGCCGTGGCGATATTCATTGACAATGCCAAAAGTCGGACTGGTTATGTCGGCGTCAATGCCCAAACCGCGCGCAAAACCGCGCGCAAAAGCAGTTTTGCCCGCAGCCAGGCCGCCAACAAGGGCATAAACCTCGCCGCCCGTGGCGGCCCGCCCCATTTTGCGTCCCAATTCTTCCGTATCTGATTGTGAAAAGCTCTCGAAGATGGTCATTTAAAGATTTTAACACAAGATGTCATTGCAGGTCAAGCCGCAATCAATTATGCGCCTGCCGAATTTCCGCAATCATTTGATACAGCTTTTCCATCGCGTCGTCCAATCCGCCAACTGCGTCAATCAGCCTCTCCTTCACACATTCCTCCCCTATCAAAAATGTCCCCACATCCAGCGCCAATGTGGATGTGTCCAGCATCAGTTCTCGAAGCCTCTGCTTGCTAATATCCGCATTGGCCACAATAAATTCCAGCACCCTCTCCTGCATCTTGTCAAAATAGTCATATGTCTGCGGCGCGCCCACCAGCGTGCCGCTCATACGCACGGGGTGGATGGTCATGGCCGCCGAAGCCGCAATATAGCTGAATTTGGCCGCCACAGCCAGGGGCACGCCGATGGAATGGCCACCGCCCAGCACCAGAGACACCGTAGGCTTGGAAAAATGCGAAATCAGCTCCGCAATGGCCAGGCCGGCCTCCACATCGCCGCCGACGGTGTTAAGCACCACCAAAAGGCCGTCAATTTCCTGCCTCTCCGCCACATTTAGCAGCATCGGTATCAAATGCTCGTATTTCGTTGTTTTGTTGGCGGGCGGCATCACCATATGCCCTTCTATATGGCCTATGATGGGCAAATACCATATATTTCCACGGGGATTGTCCCCTTTTCCCTCCAAAATTCTTGACATATCCGCCTGGCCATATCTTTCAATGGCGTCGGCGGCCGGCTGTGCAGCGGCTTCGCCGCCCTGTTCTTCATATTCGTCGTTGATATACATAAATCCTCCGTTTTATTTTTTATTCTTCCTTTTCTCCGTATTATTTAATCAGGCTTGTAAAAATTCTCAAAACTTGATAGAATATAAATATGAAAACAAAAATCACTATTTTGACCACCGACATGAATATTAAGAATCTTCTGGCATCCGAATTTAAAAGGCGCGGATATTTAACCGAGGTCTCCATTAACACATTCTCGGATTTAGGAAATTTTATCGACGGGCGCTTTGCAAATGTGCTGATTTTGGACACGGACACGCTGACTGTGCAGCCGGAACATCTGCGGCAGCTGGCGGACGATTATGGCCTTTATGTTGTGCTGTTGGGCATAAAAAATGCCACATCCTCGCTTTTGGGCGGCGCGAAGGCCGCCATCAACAAGCCCAACCTCGAAAACGACTTTTCCACAAAGATTTTTGTGCGCAGCATCATCGACCACATAGAGCTTTTTGAGCGAAGCTATGCACCTGTGCGCCCAAGCGACCTGCACGATGTTGCCGGCATAGGCGACACGGTGGTGGCCATCGCGGCATCCACGGGCGGCACGGACGCGCTGCACACTGTATTGTCCGGTCTGCCCGCATCAATGCCGCCGATTTTAATTGTCCAGCATATGCCCTCCGTTTTTACGCATCAATTTGCCACGCGATTAAACAAATCCTGCAAATTTGCCGTAAAAGAGGCCGCCATCAGCGATTATGCCAGGGCAAATCAGGCGCTGATAGCCCCGGGAGATTTTCATATGAAGGTGGTGCGGCAAAGCAAAAACCTCATGGTGGAATGTTTCCGCGGCGATAAATTGCATGGCGTGCGCCCCGCCGCGGACATCCTTTTCAATTCTATGGCCGAATTTATGGGCAAAAACGTCATTGGCGTGGTGCTGACGGGCATGGGCGTCGATGGCGCGCGCGGCCTGCATAAGCTAAAGTTTAAAGGCGCGAAAATTATTGCCCAGGACAAGGAAACATCGGTGGTGTATGGTATGCCCAAAGCGGCGGTGGATTTGGGCATTGTGGATTATCAGCTGCCCATAGGCAAACTCGCGGAGAAGATTGTGGAGTTGGTGAGGGCGTAGACTCTTGGCGGAATGAGATCCTTCGCTGCGTGAGATCCTTCGCTGCGTGAGATCCTTCGCTGCGCTCAGGATGACAAGAGAGGGGCTCAGGATGACATGAGAAGGGCACAGGATGACAGGAAGAAGGGCACAGGATGACAAGAGAGGGGCACAGGATGACAGGAAGAAGGGCACAGGATGACATGAGAAGGGCACGGGATGACGGCGACAAGGCTGTTCGCCCTAAACGCATACGCTGCCATATCTGTCACCCTAAACGCACACTGCCATATCTGTCACCCTGAGCGCACACTGCCATATCTGTCACCCTAAACGCACACTGCCATATCTGTCACCCTGAGCGGAC
>JAITMW010000087.1 GCA_031277155.1 Clostridiales bacterium
CAAGGCCCGCAGCCGGAGACTGGGCCAGCGCCACGGCATCTTTAAAATCCCTGGCTTCTTGAGAGTCCAATGTCGCAACCTTTACGCCTGAATCCGCCCCGGCATCTGCCCCCGATTTGTCGTCATACGCCGCCATAACCTCAACGCTGGGCTTCTTAAAAAAGGAAAAAATCCCGCGAGGCTGAATCTTTTTGATGTTGATGACCAAAGCGTCCAGCCCAAGCTCTTCTTTCACCAATTCGATGGCGGCCTGCTCTGTGGGCGCGGTAAATTTCTTAATTTTCACAGGTTCACCTTACCTTTGCATGTCAAGCGTGCATGTTTACGCGATGCTAACCATGCCGATTGACTGTATTTCCGCGTTTGCCTCAAGCTCATTATACGACAGCACAACCAAATCCGGCGCGATGGGCTCCACCAGCCGCTTGAAATACGCGCGCACAATGGGCGACGTAAGGATGATGGGCTGGCGCCCCATGCTTGTCAGCTTTTTCACTTCTATCGACAGCTTGTCGAAAACCTGCTGTGTGGTGCCGGGGTCCAGCGCAAGATAGCTGCCCTGCTCTGTCTGCTGCACGCTTTGCATAATTTGCTGCTCCAGCCCCGGGTCCAGCGTGATGACCGTGTTCACATCCGCATCGAAATATTTCTTTGAAATCGACCGCTTCAGCCCCTGTCGCACATATTCCGTCAGCATGTCGCTGTCTCTGGTAATTTGCACATAATCAGCCAATGTCTCCAAAATCGTCACCAAATCGCGAATGGAAATGCCCTCGCGCAGCAGGTTGCACAGCACCTTTTGCACATCGCCGATGGACATCATCTTGGGTATCAGCTCTTCAATAAGCACGCTGTTGGCCTCGCGGATATTGTTGATAAGCCCCTGAACGTCCTGGCGGCTTACCAGCTCGTGCAGGTGGTTTTTAATGACTTCCGTCAGATGCGTGGCGATGATGGCGGGCGGGTCCACAACGGTATAACCCAGCGCCTCGGCGCGCTCCCGCTGGGATTCGTTAATCCACAGGGCGGGCAGGCCCAGATATGGCTCTACAGTTTCGATGCCGTCAATTTCTTCCTCGATAAAGCCGGGATTCATGGCCATATAGTGGTCAAACATAATGTCGCCGCCGGCAACCTCCACGCCCTTGATATGGATTTTATATTCGCTGGGCGAAAGACGTATATCGTCGCGCATACGGATGAAAGGCACCACGGCGCCAAGCTCCAGCGCAATCTGGCGGCGTATCATAACCACGCGGTCCATCAAATCGCCGCCCTGGGACGATTCAACCAGCGGTATCAATCCATATCCAATATATAGAATTATCGGGTCCACATTCAACAAAGAAACAACATTTTCCGGGCGGCGTATGTCGTCGGCCTCGGTGTCCTGGGTTGTAATTTCCTGTTCGATATCCGCGATTTTCTTGCGGCCCGCCACGCGCGTTCCCAAGAAAATGACAATAAGGCCAAATGGCACAAACATAATCGGCGCCAGCTGCCCAAAAATTCCAAGAAATACCATGGCCGCACCGGCGATATACACCGCGGTGGCCTGGTTGAAAAGCTGCTTGCCCAGCTGGTCTGTGATGCCGTCCTCGCTGGGTGTTTTTGTCACAAGTATGCCCGTGGCCACAGAAATCAGCAGCGCGGGAATTTGACCCACAAGGCCGTCGCCAACGGACATCAGCGAAAACACCAAAAAGGCGTCCCCAAGGGCCATGGTTTCCCCTGTCGCCATGCCTGTCATGCCCATCACAGTGCCGCCGATAAGGTTGATTAGCGTAATCAAAATGGCGGCGATGGCGTTATTTTTTACAAATTTTGCGGCACCGTCCATGGCACCGTGGAAGCTGGATTCGTCCGTAATTTTCTTACGGCGCGCCTTGGCCTCTTCATCCGTAATTGCGCCGGCGTTAAGGTCGGCATCCACGGCCATTTGCTTGCCCGGCATGGCGTCCAGCGTAAAGCGTGCGGAAACTTCGGCCACACGTTCGGAACCTTTGGTGATAACCAAAAAATTCACGATGACAATGACGGCAAAGACGATGATACCAAGCACAACATTGCCACGCACGACAAACTCGCCGAATATGGCAATAACATCCCCGGCAAAGCCCTCGCCCAAAATCAGGCGCAAGGCCGAAACATTGAGAACCAGCGAAAAGACCGTCGCAATCAGCAATATCTGCGGAAAGGACGACATTTCCATGGCCTCCTTGGCATACAGCGCGTTAAGCAAAATCATCAGCGCAAAGCCAATATTAAGCATGATTAAAAAATCCATAACTTGCGGAGGCACAGGAACAACAAGTACCAAAACAATAAGGACTATGGCAATGCCCACAAGGGATTCTTTCGCAATTCGCATAATTTCTCCTGCTTTTCCTGTAAAATTTCTCCTGAATTGATTATGCCATTATTATTATACAACATTATGCGAGGCAAGTCAACAAAATTGCGTCACAGCGATATATTTTTTTTGAATTATGACGCGGGATTTTTTAGACGATAAACATACGCCAAAACTTCCGCCACGGCCTGCCATAATTCCGGCGGCACCTCATCGCCCACGTCCACAACGCTGTACAGCGTGCGGGCCAGGGGCTTGTCCTCCACCATCACAATAAAATTTTCCCGCGCCACGTCTTTAATGCGCCGGGCCATATGGTCCCTGCCCTTTGCCACCAATATGGGCGCGCCGCCGCGCTCCCTGTCATATCTTAAGGCGCAGGCATAATGCGTCGGGTTTGTGATGACAACGTCAGCATGGGGCACGTCCTGCATCATGCGCCGCATGGAAACTTCGCGCATTTTTTGCTTTATGCGCGATTTTATCATAGGGTCGCCTTCCATTGTCTTCCATTCCTCTTTCACTTCCTGTTTGGACATGCGCAGCTCTTTTTCATGCTTGCGGCGATTAAAAGCATAATCGGCGGCGGCGATGAAAAGATAGAGGATGCCCACTGTCAGGCCAACCGTCACAAAAAGGTCGGCAATGATGGCCACCGCGGCAAACAAATCCATATACAAAAGCATTTGCAGCATGTCGACCCTGTCAACCAATACGAAGAAAACAACTGTCAGTATCACGGCGAATTTCAGTATGGCTTTGAAAAGCTCCATCAACATGCGCATACCAAAAACCTTTTTTATGCCCTTCAGCGGGCTTAGCTTAGAAAATTTGGGCTTTAGGGGCTTGGCCGTCGGCTTCCATCCCACCTGCATAATGTTGATAAAAAGCCCGACAGACATCACAACAATGGCTATGGGCAAAATTACCAGGATAACCTGGCCAAAGGTGGCCCATATAAACCATGCCGAAAATTGCGGGTCGCGGAAGTTTTGCGCCAGGTCTATCGACGTGAAATTAAAGTGCAGTATGGATGTTATCCGATTGAGCATCATGGGCGCGAAAAAGCGCAGGGCCAAAAAGGCCGATATCAGCAAAAATGCCGTGCCCACTTCCTGGGATTGCGCCACTTGGCCTTCTTTGCGGGCCTTTTCCCGCTTTTTGGGCGTGGCCTTTTCGGTTTTTTCGCCCGGACCTTGGTTGTTAAAAAATGTCAGGGACATGGGGATGGGGCTATTGTGCAATATTTTCGTTTTACGCAATATCACGGCATCATCCCCCCAATCACATTCCAAATTGTGGCAATTACATCATTCATCACAAAGCCAAAGGCGGCTTGAAGCAGCGGCAATGTCAAATATATCACGATAAGGCCCAAAAAGACCTTGATGGGCAGGCCCACGACAAAGACATTCATCTGGGGCACGGCTTTTACAAGAATTCCCAGGATGATGTCCACAATGATAACCGTGCCGATAACCGGCATTGCTATGCGCAGGGCAAGCACAAAATATTCTATGATGACTTCAAAGACAAAAAATGTCAGGGCGGCATTGCCAAGCACATGGGCCTCGCCAATGGGCAACATGCCAAAGCTGGCAAAAAATGCCTCTATGACGGCGTGCAGCGCCCCCGACCAGACAAAAAAAACGCTTACGATGAGGTAGTAAAAATTACCTGTGATAGGCGTTTGCATCTGGCCAAAGGGGTCCGCAACCGACACCATTGAAAAACCAATTTGAAAATCCACCAATTGGCCCACGAAGTGGAAAAGCGAGAAATACATCATGACGACAAAGCCGATGACAAGGCCAATCATAAATTCTTGCATTATAAGAAAGCTAAAGCCAATTAATGTAAATTGATATGGCGGCAATTCTATGACGCCTGATGTAAACGCCAAAAGCGCCATCCCCAGGGAAAGGCCCAGCCTGGCATAAATTGGCATATTTTGCCCCGCCATAACGGGCAATATGATGAAAAAGCCCATCACCCGCACAAAGACGACCAGGAAGACATCAACATTGCCAAATAATTCTATCAGTGTTTGCGAGGCGGCTATATTCATGCGTCAATCACCCCGCTATTGCATTAAGTACAGCGGTATGGATGTGTATAAATCCTCAACGAAGGTTCGCAGCAAATTAAGCATCCATCCGCCAAAAATAATTAAGGCGACAAAAACAGCCAAAATTTTGGGGACAAAGGCCAGGGTGGCCTCTTGTATCGACGTGACGGTTTGAAAGAGGCTGACAAGCACGCCCACAGCAAGGCCCAGCAAAAGCGGCGGCGCCGACACCAAAATGACGGTCCAAATGGCGTTTTGCATGATGGTGATTACTGCTTCTTGGCTCATATGCTCTCCCTTTTGGTATTTATTGGAATGTGCCCAGCACCGAATGTAACACCAGTCTCCAACCGTCAACCACCACAAAAAGCAGCACCTTAAACGGCAGAGATATCATGGCCGGCGGCAGCATCATCATGCCCATGGCCATCAAAGTGCTGGCCACAACCATGTCGATAACAATAAATGGTATAAACAATATCACGCCGATGGCAAAACCCGCCGTCAGCTCGTGCAGGATAAATGAAGGTATCAGCACAAAATTGGGGATGGTGTCCGTGTCTGTTATGTCAATTTCCACCCCCGCAAGCTGCGAGAAAAATTCGGTATTTTCCAGCGTGCTGCCCACAAAGCTGCCCTGCCCCTGGCGTATCATAAATGACCGCAGAGACAGCATGGCCGTGTCAATGGCCTCTTCCTGCGTAATTTCGCCCGCCGCAAAAGGCCCAAAGGCGTTTTGATTGATATCGTCGATATAGGGATTCATGATGAGCATGGTGAGAATCAGCGCCAGGCCAATCAGCACTGTGTTCGGCGGCATTTG
>JAITMW010000088.1 GCA_031277155.1 Clostridiales bacterium
GGTCATTGTGCTGAAGCTTTCGGAAAGCTGGCCTATCTCGTCTTTTATAGAGCCTATTGCGATTGCCTCGCTGCCTGCGCCCACTTTAAATTCTTTTATGCGCCTGTTTAAGCGCAGAAGATTTTGGGTTAAAGAGCTGGAAAAAACCAAAGCCAGCACGGATGCAATGGAAATAGAAATAAGCACGCCAAAGCCTATGGTGTATGTTGTGTTTGTAAGGCTGTCAAGGAAGTTGTCGGCATCGGACCTTATATATATCACGAAGTCCGGCAGGACAGAGCCCTCCAGATATACGGGCATGGCATATTCAAACCAGCGGACATCCTCGCCGGGGTTATTTGCCTGCCAAGGGGGCAAAAACATATGCTGGCCGCTTAGAGCCGCAATGACCACCTGGCCCATATGAAGATGCAGGCTGCCTGTGGTTGCCCCCAGCGTCGCGCGGGTTTCGCCGCTGATTAAAAAGGCCTCGGCATCGGACGGGATGCGCCCTGCCGTCACAATGCCCTGAAAGCCGTTGGCCACAAGATTTTCAAAGTGGCCGCGCCCGGCGCCGGGGTCAAAATACGGAGAATTAAACGCCGCGGCAATAACATTGGTGTTGATGTCCCGGGCAAGGGCGGCCAGGTCCGCCGCCCTTTCGTTTTGCTCTTCAAAGCGCAGAGACATGATGATGAAGGTGCCCGTCACCATCATCACCAAAAACACCAGCGTTATGAACATTATTGTTAATTTCCAGCGTATGCTCATTTGTATTCCTGCCCTAATCCACTCTAAAGTAATATCCGACGCCGCGCTTTGTTAAAATATATTTGGGGCTTTCGGGATTTTCTTCTACTTTAGCGCGCAGGCGGCGTATCGTCACGTCCACGGTGCGCACATCGCCGAAATATTCATATCCCCAAACCCTTTCCAAAAGCTGCTCCCGACTGTAGACCTGCGAATTTGACGTGGCCAAAAATTTAATAAGCTCATATTCGCGGTGGGTCAGCTCCAGAGATCTGCCGCCGCGGCGCACTTCATAGCGGCCCGTGTCTATTTGGATATCTCCGAAGCGCAGCACGGTGCCGGCGCCGTCTTCGCCGGGCAAATTCTTGCGCCGCAGGTTTGCCCTTATGCGGGCCAAAAGCTCCCGCACGCCGAAAGGCTTTACGACATAATCGTCCGCACCAAGCTCCAGCCCCAGCACCTTGTCAACCTCTTCGGCCCGGGCGGTAAGCATGATGATGGGAACTTGGGATTTTTCGCGGATTTTGCGGCATACCTCAAAGCCGTCCATTTTGGGCATCATAATGTCCAGCACGACCAAATCCGGCATTTCTTTGTCGAATGCTTCCAGACATTTTTCGCCATCTCTGGCCACAATAACTTCATAACCCTCTTTGTGCAGGTTGAAGGCCACAATATCCACAATATTTTTTTCGTCGTCCACTATCAAAATCTTTCTGGCCATTTTACATAACACCCCCGAAATTATTATTGAAAACATGCGAAAAAACTGTTATACTGTAAAAAGGAGGAGACAGCTCATGGAAGATGGATATAATGCAGCGCTGGGATACAGGGCCTTTTTAAAGAACCTGCTCTTTAAAAAGGTGCCCCAGAAGCACAAGGCGTCCTATGATAGATATTGCGTCGGGCAAAACGCGCAGCGCCTGCCTTTCTTTTATATGCTTATGGCGCTGCACCGCATATCTTCAATCATGGTCTATTTTGTGCTATATCCTACCATGTTTTATATGCAGGCGGGAAGGTTGGTCTCCACCTATAGTATATATTCAGTATTTTACTTCATTTCTCTCGGTTTAGCAAGCTATGGAGCGAAAAAATTTCGCAGCAGCCTTGCCGACAACCCCGAAATCCTAAGATACAGCTATTTTCTGGCCTTTGCCATTCTTGTTGTGGACGACTTTGTGACGACGGAATTTTTCTTTGGTATCTTCAACCCCATACGCTTTTTGGGCGGCGCCCTTTTGGTTGCGACCTTGCCCGTGCTTGAAAAGCGCGCCGCAAACCTCATGATAATTGCATATCTGGCGGCAAATATGATATCCAAAATTATCTTCAACTATCCTATGAACGCCTTTTTGATAAGCTCTGTATACACCGCGCTTTTGGCTGCGGTTGTGATGACCATGTCAATGACCTTTAAAACCAATCATTTAAAGCACTTTTTGGAAAGCCGAAGGGTGGCGGGCCAAAGGGAAATATTGATGAAACTTTCCACAACCGACGCCCTTACAAAAATAAGCAACCGCCGCGCCTTTGACGAATATGTCGTAAGGGCCTGGGAAGATGCGCGCAAAAAAGGCCAGCATGTGTCTATAATGATGATGGATGTGGACCGCTTTAAACTTTATAACGACAATTTCGGCCATATTGTGGGCGACCAATGCCTTGTCAGCATTGCCGATACCATTTCGGCAAAATTCCAGCGGCGCGGGGATATGTTTGCGCGCTTTGGCGGCGAAGAATTTGTGGCTGTAATGATTAACGAGCCCGGCGACGATGTGCTTAAATTTGCCGAGAGCATACGCGCCGCTGTGGAGGACCTAAGAATAACAAACCCGCGAAACAAGCAGAATCCATACATCACCATGTCAATTGGCCTTGCGAGCTGCATCCCAAAAGAGGGCGAAAGCCCTTATTCGCTGATAGAGAAGGCCGACACCGCGCTTTATGCCGCCAAACAGACGGGGCGCAACAGGGTTGTGCCGGAGCTTGCGGAAATTTCTGAGCTTGAGACGGGCGACAATTATACAAATGACCCAAAAGCGGCGGGCGTCAGGCAAAGTCTTGCCCGCATCAAGCTGGAAGACGGAATTAGGGAAAGTGTGAAGGGCGGCTTTTTGGGCTTTGAAATTTATTATCAACCACTGTTTTCTGTGTCCCAAAAAAGATTTATTGGCGGCGAGGCCCTTTTGCGCTGGCGCAACAAAGAAGGCAAAATTGTGCCGCCGGCCATCATCATACCGGCCCTGCAACGCATAGGCATGTTTGCGGAGGTGGAGGAATGGATATTTTTGAATGTCGCGGAGCAATGCGCCAAATGGATTAAATTGACAGGATTTGAAGACCTTGTTATAAATGTCAATATGTCGGCAAGCATGGCGGCCAAAAGCGAATTGGCAGACGAGACCCTCCATGCCATAGAATCTGCCGGCATAAGCAAGAAAAATATCCTGCTGGAGATTAACGAGGAATCTGTGACGGCAGAAAATCAAGCCCAGGCCAGCCCCCTGAAAAAGCTGCAAGAAAAAGGCATACGTCTGGCGATTGATGGCTTTGGCACGGGCTATTCTTCTTTGGGCAGTCTGCGCGACATGCCGCTGCGCGAGCTTAAAATAGACCGCTCTTTTGTGGAGGGTATCGAAACAAACATATCCAGCAGAAAATTTGTTGCGGCCATCATAAATCTTTGCCACGCAATGGATTTTACCGTATGTGTCGAAGGCATTGAGAGGGCCGGCCAGGCGCGCATCTTGATAGACCTTAAAGCCGACCTGCTGCAAGGTTATTATTTTAGCCCGCCCGTTCCCAAAGATGTGATGGAGCAAAAATTCCTTATAGAAATGACATGCCCGGAGAAATTCGCGCAGGCTTATGCCGAAATAGCTTTCTGATGACCGGCGGGCGGCCAGAGGCCGCCCCTACTGCGTCCGCTCTCGGGAGACAAAATTTTATGAGATTGCGACAAAAACCTTGGGCAGACAAAGAATTTGCCGAAAATCCGATGTATATCCCAAACCCCCGACAGCTGTCCTCGCGCTGGCAGGGGCTTTTTGGCAACGACAATCCCATGCATCTGGAAATAGGCTGCGGCAAAGGCAGGTTCATCGTCGAAAACGCCCTGCGCCACCCCGACATAAATTTCATAGCCATGGAGAAATTCGAGAAAATCATCTGCATGGCCCTGCGCCACGCGGGCCTTGCGGCGGGCTGCCTGCCAAACCTGCGCCTCTTTCGCGAAGATGCCCGGGACATCGTTGAAATATTTTCACAGGGCGAGCTTTCACGCATATACATCAACTTTTGCGACCCCTGGCGCGCCCGCGGCAAATGGCGCAAACGCCGCCTTACTCATCGGGATTTTCTGGCCAAATACGAGAGTATAATGACCGATGACATCAAGGAAATCCACTTTAAAACCGACAATGTCCCCCTTTTTAACTTTTCTGTGGCAGAGCTTGAGGAAGCCGGCTGGCGGCTGCAAAACGTCACCTACGACCTGCATAACAGCGGCTTTACAGAAAATATCATGACCGAATACGAAGAAAGATTTGCCGCCGAGGGCTTGAAAATTTGCAGGCTGGAGGCACAAAAACTAGATGGGCGTTAAGCCGACAGGGGCGAGCTGTGGCCGCCCGATTTTCGCGCAATACGAACATGGGCGGCATAACGCCGCCCTGATGCTTCTTTATTTTGCTTTAGGCTCAAAAATCAGCGCCGCCGCAAAGCTAAACAACACTGCCGCCGCAATTCCCGCCGCCGCCGCCTTTATGCCCCCGGTCAAAATGCCTATAAAGCCTGCGCGGTCCACCTCTTGCATCACGCCCTTGGCCAAAATATTGCCAAAGCCCGGCAGCGGCACGCTTGCCCCCGCGCCCGCAAATTCCACCAGCCGCGGATAGAGACCAATGCCGCCCAAAAACACGCCAATAACAACAAAAAGCACCAAAATCCGCGCGGATGTCATTTTGGTTTTGTCAATCAATATCTGTCCCAAGACGCAAATCGCGCCGCCTACCATAAATGCCTTGATATAATCCATAAAATCAGCTCCGTTAATTTAGAACCTGCGGTCAATAAGCTGCCACCCGTCTTTGCGGCTGATTTTCCGCCCTCCTCGATTGGCTAAAAATCAGCTCCGCAAATTCGGGCAGCCCATTATTGACCGCAGGTTCTTACATTCTCAATAACAACCGCGTGGGCAATCCCCGGTATGCTCTCCCCTTGCTGCACGCTAACAGGGGACATCAAAGCCCCTGTAGGCACAAACAAAATTCTGCCAATCTCGCCGCTTTTCATCCTCTCCAAAAAAAAGGCTGCAAACACCACGCCGGAGCAAGCACAGCCGCTGCCCCCGCTATGGGTGTCCTGGGTGTTTCTATCGAAAATCTCTATGCCGCAATCCCTATGTTTATGGGCAATGTCATGCCCTTTCTTTTTCATCAATTCCAGCAGCAACTCCTGTCCAACATATCCCAAATCCCCCGTAATTATCAAATCATAATAATCCGCGGTTCGGGATGCATCCTCAAAATGCGCCGCGATAGTATCAGCCGCCGCGCCCGCCATAGCCGCGCCCATATTATGCGCGTCCTTCACACCCATATCAATCATTTTGCCTGTAGTACAGCCCATTACAGACGGCCCGGCGGCGGCACCAAGCACAACCCCGGCCGCGCCTGTCACCGTCCATGAAGACGTAGGCGGTCTTTGCGAACCAAATTCCAGCGGAAAGCGAAACTGCTTCTCTGCCGAACAAAAATGGCTGGACGCCAAACACAGCACTTTAGACGCAAATCCGCCGTCAATCAACATTCCCCCAATGGACATCCCTTCACCAATCGCAGAGCAGGCCCCAAAAATTCCAAGATAGGGCCGCATGGTCTCCCGCAGCCCAAAAATGCTGCCCGTGCTTTGATTCATTAGGTCCCCCGCGATGATATAATCAAAATCATCCATGGCGACGCGCGCCTTTTCCGCCGCCGCCTTCGCCGCCGCCTTAACAAGCTCGCTCTCGGCTTTTTCCCAACTTTCCACGCCAAGCATAGGGTCCTTTTCCACCCGGTCAAATTTCGCCCCCAGCGGCCCTTCGCCCTCCTTCGGCCCAACAATGCTTGCCGCTGCCATTATACCTACAGGATTAGCAAAAAGCACCGTCTGTGCGCCACATCGCTTCTGCATCGCCGCATCACCTCACAAAATAGTAAATTAAACCCACAACCATTGAGGACAGCGTGCCATAAACAATCACGGGCCCCGCAATCAAAAACATCTTAGCCCCAACACCCATGACATATCCCTCTTTTTTGAATTCAATCGCAGGCGCCGCAACAGCATTGGCAAATCCCGTAATGGGCACACCGGCGCCGGCGCCGGCAAATTTCGCCAAATCGTCATATTTGCCGATGCCCGTGGCCAAAATGGCCAAAAATATCAGGCTGACAGCAACCAGCGTGCCCGACATCTCCCGGCCGGCCCCCAAAGCTCCGAACATCGCATAAAGAACCTGCCCAAATGTGCATATAAGCCCGCCCACAACAAATGCCTTAACGCAATTTGACACAAGGCGGCTGTTAGGCGACGCCTTTTTCACCATCTCGCCATATTCCTTTTTCGACATATTCATAAGCAATCTATCCTCCAGGTGTATGAAATCCTGACACAATAAAATACAACAGCGACCCCGCGGCCTTACCCAGCGCAATCGCCAGCACAAAATAAAGCATCCCGTTTTTGACGGCTATGCGTCCGGCTAATACCGGCAACACATCCAAAACCTCCGCCAGGCTCATGGCCAGCACCCCAAAAAATATTCCGGCAAGAAGGCTTAAAATTATGGCTATCACAGGCACAACAGGCAGGCTGAAATCAAATACCAATGTTGTCGCCCCCAAAATACCGCCCCATATGATGGCCTCTTCGTAAATTATAACGCTATCCTCGGTTGCCGTCCGCTTCGCCATCCGCGGCACCACACCAATGGCCGCAATAAAGGCAAAAACCGCCCCCGAAACCACAGCGCCGCTGGCCAACCCTATAAAAGCCGCCAAAATTCCGCCAAAAATCATTTTTCTTTCTCCTCTTGCCGGCTAAGGCTGTCAATCACCGTATCCTCTACATCCTTTTCATACGTAGTCATTTCCACCTCGATGGGCGTGGGCTGCTTCGTAATCCTCCTGCCCGAAAAATGATTAAAAAACACCACAATCCCTACAGCCAGCCCAATAGAATACGGAATATTGATGATATAGGGCCTCTCCACCTCTTCGCCCAGCAAAATCTTATGATATCGCTGAAAAACCGTCCCCATTTGCGAATCCGTATGAAAAGCCATGATGGCCGTCATCGCCCCCGTAAACAATATTGACGACACCACAGCCACCTTCAGCCACTTCACCATCGCCCGCTTCTTAGGCGGCTTCGCCTTAAAGCTGACCATGGTGTCCATCTCGCCCACATTGTTTACGCTATGCCCGGGCAGTGCCGCCGAAATTGCCTTAACCACATCAATTATAGACACAAGACACACGCCGCCTTTGCCGCCCGTGGCCAGCAACCTAACATTCTCCACCCGTTTTTGTATCTCCGGCGCCGCAAACACATCCGCAATGTCCTTTACCATAACATATTCCTGGCCCACAATGGCAGCCTTCTTCTTTGGCTTCACATAAATTTCCATGGCACATATGCATCTCCTTCTCTCATCCGCATTATTTTTTGCGTCCTCAAATTTTATATAATGCTGAATTTTTTCCAAAAAAATGCCTTGACCAATTCAAAGTCATGGCATATAATCCAGTCAAGCTCAATAAATGGCGATGCCTCAACAGTCTTGCCGGGTAAACCCGGCTGAAGCAAGGACTACAAGTCCAAAATTTGCGGTTTAGGCCATTATAACGCATTTGGCGCATCGCCCAATAAGCGGAGAAAATGACAAGGATAAAATGAGGTTGCGATGGCATTACATGTTCCACGTGGAACATTCTTAAAAAACAGTTGACAGGCCAAGCCATCTATGATAAAATCACATAGTCAAATGCCCGAGTGGCGGAACTGGCAGACGCGTCAGACTCAAAATCTGATATCCTTTGGATGTGGGGGTTCAAGTCCCTTCTCGGGCAAGGTTGAAAA
>JAITMW010000014.1 GCA_031277155.1 Clostridiales bacterium
GTATCATAACATATCCAAGCAAAAAATTCCATATTTTTATGAACATGACCTTACCTCATCTGTCAAGCATAACCACCGCGTCGATCTTCCCCACCACCACAATATCGTCGGGGCCAATCTCCTTAATCACCAGGCTGCTTCCCAAAATCTTCACAGGCCCCACGCCTGTCTTGATGCGCACCTGTTCTTTGTTATATTCGGCAATGCCCTTATGATTCGACAAAACAATTTCTTCATTGCCTATCATGCGGATTGTGGGCCAGTCCAGCATGATGTCTCGCGGAAGCTCGAAGGTTGTGGTAATCCTTTTTTTCAATGCAGCCCTGTCAAACTTCGCCAAAATTACACCCCTTAAAAAGTATAGCACCTTGTCAATTTTATGACCAAAATTATGCAGATATTCAATAGTTGCAAATTCGCCACAAGATGTTATAATGTTATAAAAGAATCGAAAGAGGTGAAAAATAAATGAAAATTGCCATCATCAACGGTGCGAACATCAACTTTGCCGGTATTCGAGAGCCGCATATTTACGGCAGCCACACCCTGGCCGAAATTAACCGCCAAATTTTCGACGAGGCGAAAACCATCGCCGAAACGGCCCTGGCAAAAATTGATTTGCAGTTTTTCCATTCCAATATCGAAGGCGAAATTATCAATATTTTGCAAAATTGCCATGAGCAAAAGTTTGACGGCATAATCCTCAACGCCGGCGCGTTTTCCCATTACAGCTATGCCATACGCGATGCCGTCGCCAGCCTCTCCATGCCCGTCATAGAGGTGCATATGTCCAACCCCTATTCCAGAGAGGAATTCCGCCACACTTCAGTCATCGCCCCTGTTTGCCGGGGCCATATTTGCGGCTTTCGTTCCTATGGCTATACATTGGCCATCCACGCCCTTATAAAAACTAATTTGGAGGTATATGAATAATGGTTTCTGCTGGAGATTTCAAAAACGGCCTCACCATCGAATATGAAGGTGAAATTTATCAAATTTTAGAGTTTCAACATTCAAAGTCGGGCAGGGGCGCCGCCGTTGTGCGCTCTAAGCTGCGCAACATCATCACAGGGTCTATCATCGAAAAGACCTTTAGGCCCGCCGAAAAAATGCCCCGCGCGCATATAGAGCGCAAGGACATGCAATATCTTTACAATGACGGCGAGCTTTATCACTTTATGGACATGGAAAGTTATGAGCAAATACCGATTGATGCCGCTAAAGTGGGCGATTCCCTCGTCTATATCAAAGAAAACGATATGGTTAAAATTATGTCCCACAACGGCAATATTTTTGGCATAGAGCCGCCCATATCCGTAGAGCTGGCCATCACAGACACCGAGCCCGGCTTTGCCGGCAACACCGCCACAGGTGCCACAAAGCCCGCCACACTGGAAACAGGGGCTGTTGTCACTGTGCCTCTGTTTGTCAATGTGGGCGACATAATTAAGGTCGACACGCGCACAGGCGAATATACGGGACGCATACAGCAATAGCCCGACAAGAAAGGAGCAAAAACCATGACATTTTGCACCAATTGCGGCGCAAATTTGGACGCAAACAGCCAATTTTGCACCCAATGCGGCAACACCACCGGCGCGCCCGCACCTTTGCAATATCCCGTGATGCCCGCCCCAAGCGCGCCGCCAAACCCCGCCAAAAACAACAAGCTTATGCGCGCCATCGTGGCGGCGCTGGCCGTCTTAATGATTGCAACCATGCTGCAAGGCTGGCTTTCCATACATATAGACATGACGCCCTGGGGCGGCGGCTGGAATATGATGCAAAACACCATGCGGGACATCAACCGAGAGCTTGGCTTCAGACAAGTGGACATCATGGGCGTCCTCTCACAAAGCGCAAGCTATACCATGTCCATGCACGAGCTTGGCAACCTGTCCGGCATGTTAAACTGGTATGTGGACCTTCTCCAGCCAATGACAATGATGATGGACCCCATCGAATTTCTGGAATTTAGGGCAATGGCCGACAGCATCAACAGCTTTGGCCTGGGCATAACAGCCGTCAGGCTTCTTCAAGCTGCCTGCGCCTTGGCCCTGGCCGCCTTCCTCTTCCTGTTGCTGACAGAAAACAGGGCCGCGGGCCTGGTTGGCCAGCTGGCCACCCTGGCCGTCTTCCTCACTTCCGCAGCCTTTGCCATAGGCATGGCCCTGGTCAGCTCGGCCCTGCCCTTCCCAACAGACCTCTTTGGCGGCGAAATCCCGGACCTCTCCCTTTGGATAGACATCGGCCTGTCCGCCTCCCTATGGGTGTGGGCCACATTAATCCTCTCCGCCGCGGGCTTTTTGCTGATAACTCTGCGCAAAAGCGCGTTTAGGGAAGCTAATAATTAATACTAATTCTAGATTAAAACCTGTAGTTTGGAGCGGCCCCGAAAGCTGAAGCTTTCGGAAAAAGGCCGCGAACAAAGTACAGGATTTTAATCAGGATTAGTATAAGTAGGAGGAGCAAATATGAAAGGGAGAATTTTGGCAATTGGTTTGATATTAGCAATGGTGCTGGCGGGAGTGGCTGCCGGCCCTCTGGAGGTGCGGGCAGAAGGCAGGGCTAACGGCGCGAGGGCAACCGTTGCTACAGGTACCCGGCACAGCTTGGCCATACAGCCCGATGGCAGCCTGTGGGCATGGGGCTGGAATGAGGGCGGCCAGCCGGGCGACGGCACCACCACAAACCGCCACACCCCCGTGCGTGTTATGGACAGCGCAATGCTGCCCGGCGGCGTTGCCGCGATGCCGGCGCCCGGTGATGGTGTGACCTTGCGTTTCTACCACGACCCCGATGCACTAATCACGGGGTATTACGCCGATTTGGAGGTCACAGAATCAACCTTTTTCGGCGGGGATTGGCTGCAACAGGTTGCCGCCGACATTTCGGCCGATAATATTTGGTACGAAGGTCATAGGATTTATGTGGACTTTAGCGAAGAAGTTTCCTGGCGGTTTAATGCGGGTTCCACAGGAGGATTCTTGGCCACGCAATCCCTAATCTTGAACCTTGCCAGCTTTCCTAATGTTGAAGAGATGGTCATACTTGTTGAGGGGCAAAGGGATGTGTGGGCCGACCACTTCTCCTTTGAGGGTATTTTTGTAGTTGTTGATTCCGGCGCAGAGCGCATTTGGGCAGGGTATGACCTATCCGGAAATTATGTGACGGGCAGGATAGGGCGCGTAATGGACATAGCGCCACAGACAGTCACCGCAACCCCCACTGCGTCCACCGTCCTTGTCAATGGCCAAAACACGCCCTTTCAGGCCTTTAATATTGATGGCAGTAACTATTTCCGCCTGCGTGACATCGCCTATGCCCTTAACGGCACATCGGCGCAGTTTAGCGTGGGCTGGGACGGGGTGGCGGGTGTCATCACGCTTACTGCCGGGCGGCCATATACGCCAATCGGCAGCGAGATGGCCTTGGCCGCCACGGGCGCGGTAACGGCCACGGCCACGGATTCCGAAATTATCCTAAATGGCAGCTCCATAAGCCCAACCGCCTTTAACATCGACGGCAGCAACTTCTTTATGCTGCGGGATTTGGGCGCGGCGCTGGGTTTTGATGTGGATTGGGACGGCGGCGCCAACACAATTTCGATTACAACGCCGTAAAAACGACCGCTTCGCCGCCTGTGATATTCTCATATCCTTCAAAACCCTACACCACCACGAAAAACACGAAAAGACACGAAAACTCCCTCTCCGGGCGCAATTTTCGTGTTTTTTCGTGTCTTTCGTGGTTTAAGATATCCCCGGATAGGTTTGTCGCG
>JAITMW010000038.1 GCA_031277155.1 Clostridiales bacterium
CATCACCGGCCTCGCCGTGGCGCTGGATGAAGCAGAAGGCCACGAGGGGCGGCTGCGGGACGAATATTTCCGCGAAAGATTGGATGCATGGAGAAGCGAGGCGTATATTGTTCGGAAAATATACTGGTAAGGAGGATATATTATGAAGCAGCTGTTTGCCATAACTGCGGTCTTTGTCGCAATTAGTTTTTTTGACGGTTTCGCAACGGAAACCCATTGGGGCTACGCCGGCGCAATTAGCGGCGAAGGGCATTATTCCATTGTCGGCACCTGGGAGCTTGTGAACATTATAGAAGCCGACCCGGAGGACTTTGCGGAATTTCCCCATTGGGTTGAAACCTACTTTCCGAATGGGATGGGCATTTTCTATATTGATGGGGTACCTTCGTTTTTTGGGTGGTCAATACAGGGAAATCACTTGACATGGTCCTCTGCCGGTTGGGAAGACACGTCTAATTTCCGCATAACGGACTCCACATTTATCACTTACAGACCGGACGCCCCCTACCCGGAAGCCGGCTGGATTTTGAGAAGAATAGATTAAGCCGCAATGTAACACATTTTTATCACCGCCATATTATGGATTATATTTCCATTTGGCGGTGATTTTTATGGCAGAATATCGTATTAAAGGTGGCAGGCGGCTTTTGGGCGAAGCCGGCGCCCCCGGCAGCAAAAACGCCGCCCTGCCCATTTTGGCAGCGACGGTGCTGGGTGGGCGCAGCGTTATTCACAATTGCCCAGATATTTCTGATGTGCGATGCACAGTTGAAATTTTGACGGCGCTGGGCTGTGATGTGTCATATGACGGCCACACGGTGACTGTGGACGCGCGGGGCATATCCTCCCATGTGCTGCCGAAAGAGCATATGGAAAAGATGCGCAGCTCTATCATCTTTGCGGGCGGGCTTTTGTCCCGTTTTGGGCAATTTACGGCGCATTATCCCGGCGGTTGCAAGCTGGGGGAGCGGCCCATCAATCTGCATCTGTCGGCCTTTAAGCAATTGGGGGCCACGGTGGAGGAAAGCGAGCAAAAAGAGGGCGGGATTATCGTTGCGAAGGCCGAAAAATTGGCCGGCGACAAAATTTATCTTAACATACCAAGCGTGGGCGCCACGCAAAACATCATGCTTGCGGCGACTTTGGCCCAGGGCACCACGGTTGTTCAAAATGCGGCCAAAGAGCCGGAAGTGACAGATTTGCAAAACTTCCTTGTGGCGGCGGGCGCGAAAATCTCCGGCGCGGGCAGCAGCATAATAGTGATTGAAGGCGTGCGCGAGCTGCGCGACACAGAATATACCGTGATGCCCGACAGGATTGTGGCGGGCACATATCTGGCGGCGGCGGCCATCACGGGCGGCGCCATCCGCCTGAAAAATATTGTACATCATGATATGCGGCCCATCGTGGAAAAGTTCATTGATATGGGCTCATTCGTAACGCTGGAGGAAGGGGCAATCTGCCTCACGGCGCCGCAAAGGCTGCACGGCCTGGGCTATCTCACCACCCAGCCCCACCCCGGCTTTCCCACAGATATGCAGCCCCAATTTATGGCAATGCTGGCATGTGCCCACGACAACACCACAATAGAGGAGACGCTTTTTACGTCCCGGGACAAACATGTGCCGGAGCTGATAAAAATGGGCGCGAAAATCATAAACCGCTACAGCAAATTCTTTCATGTCAACGGCGTGCCGCAATTAAACGGCGCCACCGTCAAAGCCATGGACCTGCGCGGCGGCGCGGCACTTGTTTTGGCCGGCCTGGCGGCCCATGGCGAAACCATTGTGCAAGAGGCGCGCTATATCCAGCGCGGATATCAGGCCATCGACAGTGACCTTCAGGCTTTGGGCGCGGATATCAAATATTTTGACCCGCAGGCAAAAATTTGTGATTGACTTTGAGCAAAATGCATGATAAAATCGAATGGCACCTTGTCAAGCATAACCGGGGGCGTACTGGTTTCGACGGGGATTTAAAAAGCAAAGATAGCCATCCGCGGTGCCGCCCGCGTCAACAAGGCAAACCTTTTTAATTAAACGGCAATAACAGATTAGCGCTCGCTGCCTAGCCTAAAGGCAGCTGTCGGCCCGGGCTGCCCCATCGGCCCGGAATCCGGCATCGATAGATGGGCAACTTTCGCCGCCGCCGCCCTGCGGTAGCGAAAAGACCTCAAGGGCTACCCGCCGCGGCGCTTGTCGGCTTCTGCCGCCGCGGGAAAACCCCTGAAGCCGAATGTGATGGGAGAAGTCTTTGCCAACGGGTTTTCGGACAGGAGTTCAACTCTCCTCGCCTCCAGACATTTTGGCAGTATAAATACATCCTCATATGCTCGCATAAAGGTTATTAAGCGACTACAAGCCACCCCTACGAATACACTCACGCGCCTCTTCTAAGCTGCTAAACACCCCAGCACTCACCATCTGTACCACAACATTCCCAATAGCAGTAGCCTCAACAGGCCCGGCGATTACTTCTTTGCCCGTGGCGGTGGCTGTTAGTTCGTTTAGGAATTTAGACTGCGACCCGCCGCCGATGATGTGCAGATGGGTGATATTTTTGTTAAGCAGGGCCTCTAATTCGACTATAGATTTTTGATAGCAAGTGGCCAAGCTTTTGTAAATGATGCGCGCATATTCGCCTGCGTCCTGTGGTATTTGCTGTCCGCATTCAGCGCAGCT
>JAITMW010000066.1 GCA_031277155.1 Clostridiales bacterium
CGGGCAACACGGCCTCTGTGTTAAACGGCGGCGGGCCTGGCGGCCTTACCACAAACCAAATGGGCCTAACGCAAAACGCCGCGGGCGGCGCCGTTGCTGTGGGCTTTAATACAAACCGCGGCCTTGAGGCCTTTTTGGCCCAAGTACCAGGGGCTTCGGGCGACCCTGTGCGATTCACAATAAATGACAGGACTTTTAGGGTAGTAACTACCGACAATCAGAACAGAATTTATGTTGATACTGGCGGTCAGACGTCCACTTCACCCGTTGTCAACCGCGGCGCAAACGCCCTTACCGTGCAGGATATGATGAATGCCATAAATAATTCCGGTGCCGGTGTTAATTTAAGTTTTTCAAACGCAACCGGGCAATTTACTTTGCAAACAAACCAAACAGGAGAAAACACACCTAGCATAGTCTATGACTTGGGCGACGGCGGGTTTTTGCAAGCCATTATGGGCCTTAACTATACCGATGCAAACCTTTCCGGCGCCCAAAACTTGGGGCCCCAAAATGCCTATTTCAGCCTTAACGGCGAGTTAATGTCAAGAACAACAAACAACTTCAATGTTGATGGCTTGCAGATTTCAATCGGCAATAATTTTACCGATCTTGCCGGATTTGTCCCTAATGACAATGCTACCCATGTGGGTGCTCAAACATTTAACATCGAGGTTGGCCGCAATACGGACGATGTGCGCCAGATGCTGGTGGACTTTGTTGAGGCTTATAACGAGCTTATGCAGTCCATGAGGGAGCTGACGGAGACGCGCCGTCCGCGGCAGGACCGCGATGGGGGCTTCTTTATGCCTTTGACGGAAGAGCAGCGCCGCAGCATGAGCGACAGGGAAGTCGAGCTTTGGGAAGAGCGGGCAAGGACGGGCATTTTGCACCGTGACGAGACCCTGCGCGCCGTACAGCGCGAAATGACCGACTTAATGTTCAGAAATATCACAATGCCCGACGGCAGGACATTTAATTTGGGCAATGCGGGCATACAGCTTTCGCGCAATCCCAACGAATTTGGTTTGCTGGAAATTGATGAAGACCGCCTGGCTTTTGCCCTGGAGCATCATCTGGAGTCCGTGGAAGAGCTTTTTACGGCATGGGCCCCTCGGTCGGATTTCGCCAATGATAATGCCTGGTTAAACGCCAGCGGCCTTGCGACGCGCCTTAATCATATTGCCGAGCGCGCCACAAACCCGCGTATTGGCACAATCACGGTGCGCGCCGGTATTGCGGGCGGCATGATTGACAGCCAAAGCCAGATGTCTTTGACAATCAGCTCTGACAATCGCCGCATTGACAATATGCTTAATTGGCTGCAACGCCGGGAAGATTCCCTTTTCCGCCAGTTTTCGCGGATGGAGATGGCGATGATGCAGGCACAATCGCAGATGATGTTTTTTGAGCAGCTGATGTTCCAGAACATGTAAGAAAAGGGGAATTTATGGAAAATTTGAAGGGTAGATATATCGAGCTTTTGCAAGAGAAGCTGGATGCGCTGAATTATATGCGGGAAGCCACTTTGGGGCAGGTTTTTACAGGCGATGAAACCCTTGTTGAAAGTGAGGCCGAGGCATTTATCGCACTGTACGAAAAGCGCGGCAATGTACTTTCCCGTGTGGAGAAGATTGACGACGCCCTTGAGCTTTTAGACCCCCTGGATGCCGAAGATTTGGAGGACACGGCGTTTCAATCCCAAGTGGTGGGGCTTCGGCAAAAAATGGTGGAATTGGCCAGAGATATGGTGAATCTGGACAAGGCCAATATGGATGTATATAAAAAAATTAGCGCATATGTTAAAAACAACATGAAGCAGGCGCGCCAGGGCTTGGATTTGATACAGGGCTATGATGACTATCTGGACGCGAACGAAGGGCACTTTTTGGACAAAAAAAAGATGTAGAAAGGACAAGGTGGAGAGAACATGGATGTCACTACGAAATACAACAGCACAACTATGGCCGCTGTGCAAAACAACAGACAAGCCGTTGGCAGCAATGGCGCGGCTGTGGCGGAAAGGCCAACGGCACGGCCCCTGGCAGCAGCAGAAGGAGCAGCCGCCGCGCACGCGCCGCCAAGGACGGAAAGGACGCAAGATGTTTATGCTTCGCATTTGGCGTCTTTGCGCGAAGAAAGCATAACGGACGTCATGCTGGAACGGGCTTTTGACGACGCCAACCGTGTGCTGCGCGGGGGCTCTTTCAGGCTTTCCTATGCAACCCACGAGGATTCCGGCAGAATTATGGTCACTGTTCATGAGGCCCAGTCAGACGAGGTTTTGCGGCAAATACCTATGGAATCGCGCCTGGATATTTATGCGCGCATCACCGAATTTGTAGGTCTGCTGTTTGACCAAGGAAATTAGGCTCACCAATAGGCTCACCAATAAACTGGAGGTTTTTTATGCAAAATCCATATGACAAATATAGAAGCAACACAGTGTTTACAGCAACAAAAGAGGAATTGACCCTGATGCTTTATGACGGGGCTTTGAAGTTTTGCAATCAGGCCATTGTCGCCCTGGAAAACAAGAATTTCTCCAGAGCAAATGACTTGATTTTGAAAGTGGAAGATATCGTCAGGGAATTTCAAGTGACCCTGGACATGAAATATGACATCTCCGAGCAGCTTAACCTCATCTATGACTATCTATACTCCCGCCTGGTTGCGGCAAATTTGGGCAAGGATGTTGAGGTGCTGAAAGAGGTGCGCGACCATCTGCGCAGCCTGCGCGACACCTGGAAAGAAGCCATGAAGCTGGCGCGGCAAAGCGGCAGGACTGCCATGCCGACCCCGGTATTGGCGGGTGCTGTGCGATAATTGATATTAATGGACAAACGGCGCGGCGAGGGCGTCGCGCCCCTACCACCCACCTTCCGCAATCAGCGCGAGGGTGGTTTCCAGCGCGTCCATGCCGGGCCGATTATAATGATGGGGCCTTGTGCCATATTCCAACGGGCGGCCATAGCGGTTGGTGACAAATGTGGGGTCATAACGGATTATGATGCCCGTGTTTGGCAGCGCAAAGAAATTGGAGCCCATGGGCGCGGCCACCATGCCGCCCGTGGTTTCGCCCACAAAGGTGGCAAATCCCGTCTGTTTGTAAAATTCTGCCACAATTTGTGAAGAAGAAAACACGCCGCCGTCAATCAGCATCCATATTTTGCCGTTAAAATCGCTTCGCCACTGGCCTCTGACATGATGCCTCTGGACGAAGCGACGCTCAAATTCTGCTGTATAATGCAGGTATTGCTCTAAAAATTCGGTATCCCTAAGGCGCGTAAGCAAAGTTTGCTCCGCTGCCCTCATAAAGTCCATATTGTGGTCGCCATAGGGCATGAAATGGTAAAATCTTGCAATGCGCGTTTCCCTTGTCGTCAGCGGCCTTGCTATCAGCTCATCAAAATAATGAACCCAGCCGCCGCCATTGCCGCGTATGTCAATGATAAGATGCTCAAAATCCGCAATTTCGGCGTAAAAGTCCCGTATGGCGGCCCTTTCGGCATCGCTTATGCTCGGAAGCATAGAACCCACCGCCAGATACGCAATTTGGCCCTCTTGGATTATCTCCTTCGTGAGGTTGCCCTCCGGCGCAAACGTCGCCTCTACGGCGGCCATGGTTTCCGGAGAAAGGGGCGGATATGCCAGCCGCGTCGCGGGCGAATCAAGGGCATTGACAAAATGGACGGTAAACGGGTCGTTTGGCGAAGCCTCCACCCATTCCAAGGTCGACGCCAAAAGCCAGTGCCGCTCTGACGTGCTGACTGTCCGCAAATGGCCCACGGGAAAAGCATGAACGAAATAATCATAATGCAGCACATCCCAAAATCTGTAAAAATTCATTCTATTACTTGGGTTTTCTATGTACTCCCTGATGTTTCGGCCCTTTTCATGCATGTCCACGCCATTGCGGCTGTATATAATCTCAAATGAAGGAAAGTTTTCTTCCAGCACCCTTAACATATAGTTTACATCGTAAATAAAATCTTCGCGGGTCAGCGAATTTATAAAGGCATTTCTTTCCCTTGCCGCCACCCTTAGCGGGTCATTATACCAGCTGAAGGAAAAAAAGATTATGGCGGGCAGCAAAACGGCGATTGATAAATTTATCGCGGCGGACCGCAGGATTTTTTTGTGCTTTTTGATAAAATTCTTCATAGCAAAACCCCCTGTATATTTTAACACAAGGGGCACCAAAAATCAAGATTCACAGCAAAAATCGGATATAGACAAATTCAAAGATAAGCCCCGCAGCAGCCCAAGCGGGCGCGTAATCCAGCCGTATCACGCCGTGGACGGCGGTTTTTGCGCCGGAATAATCCCAAGGGCAGACCTTGGCGGCCTTCAGCGCCATGCCCGTGACATATTCCACCGCAAAGATGCATAAGGCATATATAAGGCCGCGCAGCAGCATGGGCATGGGATATATGGCGTCCATCATCGGCGTAAAAAAGGCCGCGCTGCCATAGATGAAGAACATCCAGATGCTGGTGGTGGATGTAGCGCGAAAGTCCCGCCGCAAAAGGGAGCCCGCCCCCGTCCACAGCACTTCCATGCACCAGCCTATCAGTCCGTAAATCGCAAATCGTGTAAGCATACACGTAGTTTTGCCGAAAGATGTGTGATTATGCTGGGATTCTTAGGGCCGTATCACCTCGGCCAAAACTTCCGCAAGGGGGGCCATGGCGTTGATGGCCTCTGCAAAGGTGTTGTTTTGCGCGCCAACTTCCACCAGCAGGGATTTTGGCATAAAATGCAGGCTATATCGAAAGGCATTGAGATATATGCGCCTTGTGAAATTGTCAAACATCTCGTTGGCCGCCAGCTGCATCTGAAACGAAAACGCAAGATTATAGGGCAGATTGGGGTTTGGCAGGGTATGTATGGGCTGTGGCAGCCCGCCGTCATGTAGGGTGGACAGGCCGTTGAAAAACATAATTTGCGCCGTGGGGCGGCCGTTTATCTCCGTCACCAGCCTCGGCGCCCCTTCGGGCAGGCCGTCCCGGTGCAGGTCAATGACCACCTCAATTGTGGGATTTTCTTCCAAAATGCGCCGTATATAAGGCACCTGCCGCTCATAGGCTCCCATTATATGGGATTGCCCGTCAACAAAGTCAAAGCGCTGGGTCAGGTGGATGGTGCCAATGCCCATATCGTTGAGAAGTGCCGCCAAATGCGCCCCCACGCCCACAATGCCGCTAAATTTGTCGGCGGGGTTGGAATCCACGAAAAATTCAGTGGAATGTGTGTGAAAAATCAGCACAACAGGGTCGCCGTTTGCCAGGCTCTGCGGATTTACGCGCATGTCCGCGGCCATAAATCTGTCCACATCAAACATCTCGGGCACAAACACCGTGCGCGGGTCAACGATATACATGGCGTTGCGCAGGGTTTCGGGATTTCTCAGATTCTCCAGATTGGCCGGCGCCAGCACACGCGTGTCCAGCACCTCTTGAATTGTGTCATAGGCCGTGCCGTATTCTATCGCCACATCCCCCAGGCCCACAAGGGCGGGGGCGGTGTTCGCGCTGTGTGTGTCCTCACCGTCAATTGTCACCACCACCTCTGTGGCAATAGGCGGCGCGTTTTCCGGCGGCCCCGGGGTGACAATGGGCGAAGGCGGCGCGTCCGCCAGCAAGGCCCTATCCTGAAAATCCGCGGCAAAGGCATAATGCGGCAGGGCCTCGGAGAGCAAAATGCCGCCGGACACCGCGCCCGACATGCTGAAAAAGGACATCACAAACAGCAGCACAATAGAGATGACAAGGCCCGCCGACAGCGTGCGCAAATAATAACCGCCCCTGCCCGCGGGGCGCCCGGCGGGGCGTTTGGCCGCTTTTTTCGGCATAGCTTTGGGCATATCCTCACCCGTCCTTTGCTTTGGGATGGATAAGTATATGCCCGTTTCGCTCAATTTAGAATATGGCAATTCGCAGGACGCAACGGGGCGTTTGATAACGGCGACGCGCCGCCTATGGCGTTGCGTCCTGCGCACAATATTATTCCGCCAACGCCAGGGTTACTTCCATATGGCCGCTGTTTACGCAGTTTGTCGAGGCACGCACATCAATTGTCAGCCCCGCGTCTTCGGGCAAAATCTCGAATACGAGGACGTCGCCGGGCTGTAGGTTCATGCCGAAGGCGGCCACCCTGTCGCCGATGATGACGGCGACATTTATATTGGTCATGCCGTTTGTAAATCCGTGGAAGACGGCGGCAAATTCGCCAACGGCTTCGTTGACCTCGCTTCGAAACAGCATGATGCCTTGGTTGCCGTCAATATTTAGCGGCACCGGGGGCATTATATACTCACGCGGCGCCAAATCCGCCATTGTGGTCAGGGTTCTGCCACCCAGATGCTCCGCCAAAAAGGCTTCCAGCATCGTGAAAAATTCATAGCGGTTATGCTCAAAGACCAGGCCGTGGCCCTCGTCGTCAAAAATCATATATTCCACGTCCACGCCCAAGGCTTGCAGGGCCTCCACCATCTGGGTGGTCTCATGCAATGTCACGCGCACATCATTTGCGCCATGGGCGATAAACAGCGGGGCGGTGATGTTTTCCACATGGAAGACCGGGGATGTGGCGCGCAGCCTGTCATAATCATAGACGGGATGGCCCACGCGCACATGCAGAAGCTCCCGCATAGGCTCCCACAGCGGCGGGATGGATTCTATCCATGTAAAGATATTGGACACGCCAACCAGCGAAACGGCGGCGGCGTATAATTCAGGCGTAAAGGCCGCGCCCGCCAGCGCCGCATAGCCGCCATAGGACGCGCCAAAGATGGCTATCCTGTCGGGGTCTGCAATGCCCTCTTCGATAAGCCACAATATGCCGTCCGTCTTGTCGTCCTGCATCAGCAGGCCCCATTGGCCAAAGCCCGCTTCCATAAAGGTGCGGCCATATCCGGAGCTGCCGCGGAAGTTAGGCTGGAAAACCGCATAGCCGCGGTTGGCCAAAAACTGCACCCAATCGAAAAAGCCCGCCCAATAATCGCGCACATGGGGGCCGCCGTGGGGTATCATCACCACAGGCAGATTTACAGGCTCCACACCCACGGGCAGCGTCAAATAGCCGGGTATGGTCACACCGTCGCGGGCTATGTAAGAAATTGGCATCATGGGCGCCATATGCTGCGGCGGGGCAAAGTTGGTATCTGCCAAAAGCTCCAACGTGCCGGCCTGTCTGTCAAACAGGAAGATTTGCCCGCGGTTGATGTCAGAGCGGACGCTGACCGTGGCCATATTGAGGTCGTCCGAGACGCCCGTGAAGGAAATTATGGAATTTTCGGGCAAAAGGTCCGCAACCTCGTTGTGAAAGGCCTCGGACTGGTCCTCAAGAAAATGTATGTACATATAATCGACAGCATAAGCCACGCCGGCGGGTGTTCCCGGGTTGAAAAGGCTGGGGATGAGGTTTAAGGCATCCACTTGGGGATGCTCAAAAATAACCTCGACAGTTTCCATTGTGGCGGGATTTGCGCGCACCAGGGCGGCCCGCTCTCTGCCCACATTTGTTATGGTATAGATGTATTCGTTGTTTGCGTCAAACAAAATCGCCCCAAGAAAGTCGTTAAATGTGACCACGCCCGCCAGCTCGAATTCGTCGTCGTCGGTATAGCGATGCAGGATGGACACATTTACGCCGTCCGCCGCCTGCACAATAAGGCGTATCGTGCCGTCTCTGTCCGTAATCGCGCCGTCAACGGCTTCCATAATCATCGCAAGCTCGCCTGAAAGCACATTTAGGCGATAGATATTAAAAGTAGTGGGGTCTTGCCTGTTCATCATTATCAAAATCTCGTCGTCAACATCGGTGTCTTCCAGCAAATCCAACGGCATGGCCATAACGCCCGGAAACGGCGTCAAATTGGTGCTTGTGCCGTCGTCTTCCACCCTAAAGATGTTGAGATTTTCGTCTCCAAAGGCATCCCGCAAAAACAACAGCGTGTCGCCCTTATAAAAGAAATTGGTGACATGCTGGCCCGCCTCGAAGGTGATTTGCTCCTCATCCCCCGTGGCTATGTCGCGCCTGAAAATGTTGATTATGCCGTCCACAGGCGTCAAAAAATACAGGCTCTGCCCGTCCGGGCCGATGAAAAAATTCAAAGTTTCCGGAATGGCAAAAATGTCTTGCACAGAATACAGCGGCACGGGCGTCTCCTGCGCCTGTACCTGCACGCTAAATGCGGCCGCCGCGCCAAAGGCCACCATAAAGGCCAATGCCCCCGCCAAAAATCTTTTCCATAAGTGCCTCATAATATCCTCCTCGTATTCATTATTTGGGTACGAACCCTCAATTATATCCTATCATATTATGCAGGCAACCGCAAGAAAATAATTCTGTCAGCTATTTCTTTGGCCGAAAGCCCGGCCCGAATTATCAAAAAAAGCCGCGGAAGCAGCGCCGCCGGGCATATTGCATGACATAAAAGAATGATGCGGGCAGCCCAAACAGGCCGAAAATGGCTGCGCGGCGTGGGGCGCGTCCTTTTGGAGGGACATCTTGGGGCAAAGGGCGATTATCGCGGCCGGGTTTTGTTCATATATCCTCATGGCGTGGCCTCATTTCGTTTTTGTTAAAATTATTCCCCATTCTTGCAAAAAAATTCCCCTCTTAACGTAAAGAGGGGTGGTTACACCAATTTTGGCACAGGCGGGGTGGTCATTCCCCTCCTTTGGAGGGGTGGGCTTTAGCCCGGGGTGGTTATTCCATATCCAAATACCCACCATGATAAGCCACAATACCCTTCATTGCATACCCTTTAATTTTCTCCAAGGACAGCATCCCCGTTTTCATGTCCGACGTATGTACGGGATTTGGCCCCGCAATCTGCCCGCCTTCGATATTGGCCGCGTCCCCGCAAACCATTATGCGGCTTTGGTGCAGGAAAAGGGCAATATGCCCCGGCATATGGCCGGGCGTATGCACTGCCTCAATGCCGCCGCATATGGGCAGCACTTCCTTGTCCGCAAGCTCCCTGTCAATTTTCAGCCTGAATTTTTTCTCTCCATAATCCCTCATGCCTTCTTCGACCTGCGCCTTGCCCTCCGGCGGTAAATTATCATATCTTTGGATTGCCGAAACCAGCCTCACCGGCATCTTACGGCCATCCATATAAGGCGCCTCGTCGCGATGGGCCACCAGCTTCGCGCCCGGCGCCATCCGCAACAATTCCGGTATGCTGCCGATATGGTCCATGTCCTGATGCGTAATAATGATATGCGTCACATTCTTCACGTCAAAGCCCGCGTCGGCAATGGCCCGGGCAATGGCCTCTCCCTGGCCGGGCACTCCGGCGTCAATCAGCACCAAATTGTCGTCGTCCCAGGTCAGGGTCATATGAAGGGCCATGTCAGCATTGGGTCTGTTTACCGATATTGATAGCATCTCAACATTTTCAGCTATTCTCATATTTTCCTCCTATGTTTACGGCGGCAGAACCTGCCCTGAACTTGATTCAGGGTTGCCGCCCACTATTGCCCAATCATCACATTCATAATATTAATGGCCTCTTGCAGCTGCACATCCTCTTCCGGCGACAGGCGCATCAGATTGTTGGTAAGCTCTACATCCATTTCCACATAATGGTTGGGCGTTATGCCCTCGCCGTGGATAGAGCGGCCCGAAGGGGTGAAATATCGCTGCACCGTCACCTTCACCGCCGAGCCGTCACGCAGAGGGAAGATATTTTGCACAAGGCCTTTGCCGAATGTGGTTGTGCCCAAAAGCTCTCCCACGCCGGTGTCCAGCACGGCGCCCGAAAGCACCTCTGATGCCGAGGCCGAATTGCCGTTGACCAGCACAATTAACGGAATTTCAATTTGCCTTTCGTCCGAGGGCACATATATCCTGCGTCCCCGGGCATCCTCGGTGTATGTGATGATGCCTTCCGGCACCAGCATATTTGTGATATTGTTTACCACATCCAGCAGGCCGCCGGGATTGTTGCGCAAATCCAATATAAGCCCCTGGACATTTTGTTCCAAAAGACGCTCGTATGCGCCGACGAATTGCTCATATGTCACCCGGTCAAACTGCGATATGCGTATATAGCCGATATTTCCGGCCAAAATGTCGCTTCGCACGGTTTCCACTTCAATGACGTCGCGTATTATGGGCACATCAAAGGTTGTGCCGTTGCTTTGGCGGTATATGGTGACGACAACCTCCGTCCCGGCCTCTCCGCGCATCATCCTTATGGCCTCGTTTATGCCGTCGCCAAACACCTCATAGCCGTTTATGCGTATAATTTTGTCGCCGGGCAATATGCCCGCTTCAAATGCGGGAGAACCCTCAAAAGGAGAGATTATGAGGATGCGATTGTCGGCGGCATCAACAGTGATGCTGACGCCAATGCCAATAAAACTGCCTTCGGTCTCTTCTCTAAATGACGCGAATGTCGCCTCGTCCATATACACCGTGTAGGGGTCGCCCGCGCCATATACAAAGCCCGCAAACATCATCTCTATGGCAATTTCCAGGTCAAAGTCCCCGATAAAATTGGCTTCAAGAATTTGATGTATGTGATTCAGCTTTTGCATGATGTCCGTTTCATCAAGCTCTGCGGATGCGGCGGCGGCTGTTGGCGCAATCGTCCGCACGGGCGTCCCAACGCCGTCAAACGACATAAAGGCCACCCAGGCAACAATCATAAGGGCTATGCCTGACAAAAGCCCAAGAAAATAATTCGCTTTCCTGCCCATTCTTCTCACTCCTTTATACAAGTCTATGCTTGCCTATATCCATTATACATCTTTTGGTATGTTTTCTGCAACCATAACTTTTTCGCCTTGACAATATATGAATTTCGGCGTATAATGCAAGCATATTGAAAGGGGGACAGCATATGAAGCTATACCAAGTGGATTCTTTTACGGACCGGCTGTTTCGCGGCAATCCCGCGGCGGTTTGCCTTGTGTATGACGAATGGCCTGCGGAGCGGCTTATGCAAAACATCGCGGCGGAAAACAATTTATCAGAGACGGCCTTTGTGCTGGATGCAAAAGGCGAATTGGCCATACGCTGGTTCACCCCGACGACGGAGGTATCCCTTTGCGGCCACGCCACCCTTGCGGCGGCCCATGTGCTGTATGCGCACGAGGGTTATCGGGGCACCCTTACCTTCCGGTCGCCTCACCATACGCTGAAAGTCGCCTATGAAGGGGATTTGCTGGTGCTGGACTTTCCCATGGACAAAATTTGGCAAATTGGCGCAGGCGATGTGCCCGAATGTTTTAACTATGCGCCAAAACAGGTGTGGCGCGGCACGGATGAATATATGCTGATTTTTGAAAATGAGGCCCAGGTTAAAAACGCCGTGTGCGACCTTGCAAAGGCCAAAAATATCGACCTTGAGGGCTTTATCATCACCGCCGCCGCCGATACGGATGATTTGGACTTTGTCTCCCGCTATTTCGGCCCCAAAATAGGCATTGACGAAGACCCCGTAACAGGCTCTGCCCATACATTGCTGGTGCCATATTGGCGCAATGTCCTGGGCAAAGACGTGCTTCGCGCCGCCCAGCTGTCCGCCCGCGGCGGCAGGCTGTTTTGCCGCGCCGAGGGGGACAGGGTGAAAATCGGCGGCAAGGCCGTTACATATATGGTTGGGGAGATAAGCCCGGAGGCCGTCAAATGA
>JAITMW010000081.1 GCA_031277155.1 Clostridiales bacterium
AATACAGGATTTGAATTTTACGGATGGCGTTTTCCGGGGTATAGATATCATAGAGAAAATCCGCGGCATTTTACTGAGCCGCCCGGGTCATGGAGAAGCTATACAGTCGTCTTCCGCCCCACCGCCCAAACCACCATCACAATCTCCCCCTCCGGCAATTTCACCCTTAGCCCGGGCCAAACCCGGCAGCTTTCGGCGGTTACAATACCCGCGGGCGGAATTGTGACATGGTCATCCAGCAATAGTGCTGTGGCCACGGTTGATTCCAGCGGTTTTGTGACGGCTGTGGCGGCCGGAAGCGCCACAATTACGGCGGCATCCGGCGGGGCCACGGCATCCGTAACGGCGACGGTGACGGGGGTGACGCCCACCGCGGTAAGCGTCACATCGCCCCAGGGCACCATAACGCAGGGGGGCAGTATGCGCTTTGACGCGAGTGTGTCGCCGGCGGGGGTGTCCCAAAATGTGGATTGGAGCATCAATCCCGCTGTGTCGGGCGTAAGCGTAAATAGCGGCGGCACGGTGACGGTGGGGCAAAATGTGCCTGTGGGCACCAATATCACCGTAAGGGCCACCGCCAGAGGCACAAGTGTCTTTGGCACGAGAAGCGTCACGGTGGCGGCGGCAACGCCTACGCCAACGCCAACGCCGGCACCTACGCCTACTCCGGCACCTACGCCGGCGGCGCTGGCGGCCCCGGCAAATCCGCATCTTCGCGGCACGGTTTTGCATTGGGATGCTGTTCCGAATTCCAGCGGATATACGGTTTATGTGGGCGGCGCGGTGCGCTCTTTACCCACTGTGGCGACGCATTTTGCTTTGGGCACCTTGTCCTTGCCCCAGGGAAACCATAGTGTGCAGGTGCGGGCCATGGGTGATGGCGCAGACATTGCAAATTCGCCCCTTAGCGCCGCTGTGAATTTTGCCGTGGCGGCACCGACGCCACCGCCCACACCCGGCGAGCAGGCATCGGCATGGGCGCAAGATGATGTGAACGCTGCGGTAGCCGCGGGGCTTGTGCCGGAGGATTTGCGGGCGGAATTTACCCAAACGACGACGCGGGCGGAATTTGCCGCCTTGGCCGTTGCGCTGTATGAGACCGTGATGCAATATGAAATTTTGGGCCGTATGGAATTTAATGATACGGACGATGTGAATGTGCAGAAGATGGGGCATTTGGACGTGGTGCGCGGGATTGGCGGCGGCTATTTTGACCCCGAGGCCCCGCTGACGCGGGAGCAGGCGGCGACAATGCTGGCGCGCCTTGCAAATGCGACCGGGCGGCCTTTGCCCGGGGGCGCCGCCGCATTTTATGACAACGCGGATATCAGCAATTGGGCCTTTGACGCCGTGGGGCAGGTGCAGGCGGCGGGCATAATGGAAGGCATTGGCGGCGGGGTGTTTGCGCCGCAGGGCTCGTATACCAGAGAGCAGAGCATTGTTACTATGCTGCGGTTGTTTAGTTTTGTAAGATAGCGGACATAAAACAAACTACCCTGTTTGCGCAGGGTAGTTTGTTTTATGCCGATTGGTATTATTCCGCCGGTTCTTGCTTTTCGGGCTTTGGGCCGTTGTCGGCGGGCTGCTCATTATCACAGCAGCAGGGCTCTGTTTCTTCGCAGCATGGCTCTTCCATGCTTTTGACCTTTTCGTTTAGGCTTTGGGAGATGTTGTCCGCGAGGTCCGCGGTTTTTGAGACCACCGTCTTTGCAAATTCTTTGACTTTTGGCTCGGCCTTTTTGGTGGCTTCATTGATTTTGCATGTCACGTCCTTAGCAAATTCCTTCATGTCGTTGGCAAATTCTTTGAATTTTTCTTCAAATTGTTTGCCGCCCTCAACCCCCGTGGCACGCAGGCCCTCCAGCAGCTTTGTGGCCTCATCAACGGTAATTTTGCCCTCATCTACCATTTTCAGCACTTGCATTCTCTCTTCTTGCATATTCATCCTCCTTTTTGGTTCGCGCAAAGCACAATTGCTTATCTAATAAGTATACGCAATTTCCCCAAAAAAGTATGCTGTTATTAATCCTTATTTTTTCGCGGCGTCGGATAATGATTCGGATTCTTCGGTTATTGTGGGCAGGCCGCAAAGCTCCAGCCGCACCGTGGCTTTGCGCAGGGCCAGCTTCAGGCGTTTTTCGTCCAAATCGGATTTTCGTTCAGATTTTCGCCTTTCGGCGCGTTCTTTGGCCTTGCGCGCGCGTTCGGCATCAATTTCTTCGGGACATTCGGCAATATCGGCCAAAACCGTGGCGCCTCTTTGGTCAATCTCGGCAAAGCCGCCAAAAACCGCGAAATGCTCGACCTTTTCGTCATTATATACGCGCAGGGGGCCATAGCCCATGATGGTGGTGACGGGCTGATGCCCCAAAAGCACGCCAATTTGCCCGTCCGCGGTGTGCATAATCACCATATCCACATCGCCGTCAAACACGGGCTTTGTCGGCGTGACTATCCTTAGGCGCAACTTCTTGTTTTTTTCGGCCATATGTCACCTACCCTTTGGTCTGCGCCCCGCTCTTGGGCGACTGGCTATTTTCGTAGCGTTCCACCACATCATCTATGCTGCCGGCCGATAAAAACAGCCCTTCGGGAATGTCGTCGTGCTTTCCCTCCAAAATTTCCGCAAAGCTGCGGACGGTTTCCTGCACGGTCACAAAGCGGCCGGGATAGTTCGTAAATTTTTCGGCAACGAAGAAGGGCTGGGACAAAAATCTCTGAATTTTTCTGGCCCTGGAGACAACTATTTTGTCAGTTTCTGACAGCTCGTCCATGCCCAAAATGGCAATGATGTCTTGCAGCTCTTTATATCGCTGCAAAATCTCCTGCACGCCGCGGGCCGTCTTATAATGCTGCTGCCCCAAAACCTGGGGGTCCAAAATTCTGGATGTCGAGGCCAGGGGGTCTATGGCGGGATATATTCCAAGTTCCACGATGCTTCTGGACAGCGAAGTGTTGGCGTCCAGATGGGCAAAAGTCGTGGCCGGCGCAGGGTCGGTATAGTCGTCCGCGGGCACATAAACAGCCTGCACGGATGTGATAGAGCCCTGCTTTGTGGATGTGATGCGCTCTTGCAATGTGCCCACATCCGTGGCCAGGGTGGGCTGATAGCCCACGGCGGAGGGCATACGCCCCAAAAGCGCCGACACTTCAGAGCCCGCCTGTATGAACCTGAAGATATTATCAACAAACAGCAAAACGTCCTGATTTTGCACATCGCGGAAATATTCCGCCATTGTAAGACCCGTCAGGGCGATGCGCATACGCGCCCCCGGCGGCTCGTTCATTTGGCCGAAGCACAGGGCGGTTTTGTTGATAACACCCGTGCCTGACATTTCGTGGTAAAGGTCGTTGCCTTCGCGGGTGCGCTCCCCCACGCCGGCAAACACAGAAAATCCGCCATGCTCTGTGGCGATATTGCGGATAAGCTCCATAATAAGGACGGTTTTGCCAACGCCGGCGCCCCCAAAAAGGCCTATTTTGCCGCCTTTGGCATATGGGCACAGCAGGTCTATGGCCTTTATGCCCGTCTCAAGCAGGTCTGTGGCCGCCGCCTGGTTGGCAAAATTTGGTGCTTCACGATGGATTCGCCATCTTTCAACATTTTGCGGGGCGGGCTTTTCGTCAATGGGGTCGCCCAGCACATTGAAGATGCGCCCCAGGGTCTGCTCGCCCACAGGCACGGAAATCGACGCGCCCGTGTCAATGGCTTCCATATTGCGCCTTAGGCCGTCCGTGCTGGACATGGCAATGCATCGCACAATGCCGTCGCCCAGATGCTGCGCCACCTCGGCCACCAAATAGCCCTCCGGCGTCTTGATTTCTATCGCGTTGTAAAGATTTGGCATGGCGTTTTCGTCAAATTTAACATCCAACACCGCGCCGATGATTTGCGTAATTTTGCCTATATTTGTCAATACTTCACCTCGTTTCATTTTAACTTCGAAATCATTTTCTCCACATAGGCCACATCGGCTTCATACATTACGGCCATCATCATGTTAATCAGCCTGTCCAAGCCAATTACAGCAACACCGGCTTCATCATTTTCTTTTTTCAGCATCAGCAGCTGATATAGCTGTCTTCTTTGCTCGATTTGTATCTCTGCATCAGTTGCCATGGTCTCGTCACCCCTTCTCATTTTGCCGCTTCCACGCAGCTGCCAGCGCCGTCTCCATGCGCGCCAGCACTGCTTTTGTCTGCGGCTTGTTATGGCCGGATATGCAAATATCAAAATCAATTTGCTTGAAAATTTCAATTGTGCGTTGCATAGTCTCTTTGTCCGTCCCGATATGCGGGACTATTTCGTCATCCGTGTCACCAATTTCATCCCCCGCATACAGCACCCTGTCCACAGCATCATATATACTTATGCCGTCCGGCGCGTGGCCCGGCGTGTGATAAAGGCTTATGCCGTCTTCGGGAAAATGCAGCTTGCTGTCAAAGGTCAGGTTTGGCAGGCATTTGCGCGCCTCGCCGTCTATATGCCGCGAAATGCTGTCAAAAAATTCGTCCCAATGCTTTTCAATCAGCTCTCGGCATATTGTATGCGAAACTATCAGGCCGCTTTCAAACACATGGTTGCCGCAAACATGGTCCCAATGGCTGTGGGTGTTGATAACCACAGTTGGCTTTGGGTCGTCGCCAATATATTCCAGCACCGGAGCCACACTGCCGCTGCCGCGGCCCGTGTCTATCACAAAGTTGTGCTTTGCCCCCAAAATCAGCCCAATATTAAGGTCATATGTTTCACCCATGGGCTCTGTAAACATGATGTTGCGGTTTGTTATTTTAATCGGCTTCATGGCAGCTCTTCCTCCTATTTCAGGGCGTTTGCCCCGCCGACAATCTCGGAAATCTCCTGCGTAATGGCCGCCTGACGCGCCCTGTTGTATACAAGATTAAGGTTGTCAATGATATTGCCCGCGTTTTCGGTGGCGCTGTCCATGGCCGTCATTGTGGCCGCCTGCCCTGCTGCTGCCGATGTGGAAAGGGCCTCCAGCGTAATGGCCGCAAGAAGCTTTGGCGCCACATAATCCAGCACTTCATAAGAGCTTGGCTCGAATTTAATTAGATTGGCGCCCTCTTGGGCCGCGTCGTAAAAATCCGCCTCATAAAGCGGCAAAATCTTTACGGATTGCGGTGTATAGGTGATGGCCGAAACAAATTCTGTATAGCAAATATGCACTTCGTCGACAGTGCCGGCCAGGTACAGGGGCAAAATTTTGCCCGTAATCTCCTGGGCGTCCTCATAAAAGGGGTTTTCGGAAATGCCGTTTTGCCAGTTTAAAATATCAGAGCCGCGGCGGCGAAAATAATCCCGCGCCTTGTTGCCGATGCAGAAATATGATATTTGCTTGCCCCGGGCCATCAGGCTATCGCCCAATTCCGCCCCCAGCTTGCAAATATTGTTGTTATATCCGCCGCAAAGCCCCCTGTCGTTGGCGATGACGATTATAAGGCTTTTTTTGGCCTCCCGTTTTTCAAAATAGCGATGGTCAAAATCCTCATTGGTTGTGATGATATTGCCGATGACCCTGCGCATTTGGTTGAAAAACGGCGTGCTTTTAATCAGCTTTGCTTTCGCCCGCGCCAGCTTGGAGCTGGAGACAAGATTCATGGCTTTTGTGGTTTTTTGCGTGGTGGTGACAGAGCGTATGCGCCCTTTAATTTCGCGCATCGTAGCCATGGCAGCCTACACCTCCTTATCCCTCCTCGGGCAATCTCTTGCTTTCGGACATTGATTTTTGCAGATTATCTGCCAAAACGTCCTCGACGCCTTTTTGGCCGGGCTCGTCGCTATCAGCATGATACATGGCGGATTTTTTAAATTCGTCAATGGCAATGCGCATCTTGGTTTCCAGGCCGGCCGTCAATTCCTTTTTTTCGCGAATTTCCGCCAAAATTTCGGGATATCTGGCGCGGAAAGCCTCAATCATTTCGCGCTCGAAGGCCAAAATATCTTCAACGCGCACATCAGCCAAATATCGGTTGGTCACGGCAAACAACACCAGCACCTGCTCCTCAACGGCCATGGGCTTATATTGCGCCTGCTTTAAAATTTCAACAATGCGCAAGCCGTGGTTAAGGCGTTCCAGGGTATCTTTGTCCAGGTCGGAGCCAAATTGCGCAAAAGCCGCAAGCTCGCGATATTGGGCCAGCTCTACACGGATTGGCCCGGCAACCTTGCGCATGGCCTTTATTTGCGCAGAGCCGCCCACCCGGGATACGGAAAGGCCCGGGTTTATGGCGGGCCGCACGCCCGCGTTAAACATGTCGGATTCCAGATATATCTGCCCATCGGTGATGGAGATGACATTTGTTGGAATATATGCCGAAACATCCCCCTCCAGCGTCTCAATAATGGGCAAAGCCGTGATAGACCCGCCGCCATAGTCGCTGTTAAGGCGCGCGGCGCGCTCCAAAAGGCGGCTGTGCAGATAGAAAACATCACCGGGATAGGCCTCGCGCCCCGGCGGACGGCGCAAAAGCAGGGACATGGCGCGATATGCCACGGCGTGCTTGGAAAGGTCGTCATAAACCACAAGGACGTCCTTGCCCTGCTCCATCCATTCTTCCGCAATGGCCACGCCGCAATATGGCGCCACATATTGAAGGGGCGCAGTGTCAGAGGCGTTGGCCACAACCACGGTGGTATAATCCATAGCGCCTGTGGATTCCAGCACGGACACAACCCGCGCCACGGTGGAGGCTTTTTGGCCGATGGCCACATATACACATAACAAATTTTGTCCTTTTTGGTTGATTATGGTATCAATGCAAATGGCGGTTTTGCCTGTCTGGCGGTCGCCCAAAATAAGCTCGCGCTGGCCGCGCCCAATGGGCACCATAGAATCAATGCCCTTAATGCCCGTCTGCACAGGCACCGACACCTCCTGGCGCGTGATGACGCCGGGCGCCACGCGCTCTATGGGCCTTGAGGCTGACGTCACAATGGGGCCTTTGCCGTCAACAGGCTCGCCCAAGGCATTTACCACACGCCCTATCATGGCATCGCCCACAGGCACCTGAGCCAGGCGGCCCGTCAGGCGTACGGTGTCGCCTTCTTTTATGGCCTCGTCACTGCCCAAAAGCACAACGCCCACATTGTCTTCTTCCAAATTGAGGGTCATGCCAAAAATGCCGGATTCTACAAATTCCAGCAGCTCGCCGCTCATGGCGTTTGCAAGGCCATAAACGCGCGCGATACCATCTCCAACCTGTATTACGGTTCCCACTTCAGAGACATCCAATTTGGCAGAATATCCCTTTATTTGCTCTTTGATTACAGAGCTGATTTCTTCAGGTCTGAGACTCATAAAATATCTCCTTTAAATGTAATCCATTCGTCAATAAACATTGCCCAAAAGCTCCTTTTTCAGCGTTTCCATTTGATGCTTTATGCTGGCGTCAAAAACATATCCGTCCACTTCCACACGAAGGCCCGCAATCAAGCTGTCGTCGATGATGCTTTCAATTTGCACTGTTTTGTCCAGCTTTCGCGACAAGATGGCGGCAATTTCGGCCACCTTTTCGGACGGCAGCGCCACAGGCGAATATAGCTTTGCGACGGTTTTGCGGGCATAATCCATATACAGCACATCAAAATGGCGCAAAACGCCCAAAATTTCATCTTTGCGCCCACGCCTCAGCAGCAGGTGGAACAGCCCGATAAAATCCTCCGGCACCTTGCCGACAAAGGCCGCTTCCAGCGCGCTCATCTTTTGCTCAAGGGGAATTGCGGGGTGATTGATGATGCCTAAAACATCCTTGCCTGTTTCAAGTACGGCCAAAATGCTCTTTGCGGCGTCATTGTAGGCATCGACAGCATTTTTTTCAACCGCCAGAGCAAACAGGGCCTTGGAATATCGCAAAATGGCTAACTTTTCCATTCGACAGCCCCCAATTCAGCAATGGCCTGGTTCAACAGCCTGTCACGCGTGGCGCCGTCCGCGGTCAGCTGCCCGCCCATCAGCCTTTCGGCCATAAGGGCCGAAACCTGCACAATTTGGCGGCGCATCTCGTCTCTGGCTTTTTCGCGCTCTTGCTCTATGTCACGCCGCGCCCTTTCCATGATAAGGCCGGCTTCGTTTTTGGCCGCGGCAATAATTTCTGTCTCTTGTGCCTGGGCCGTCTTTTTTGCCGTGTCCAAAATTTCGTCACGCTCTCGCGCAATGCCCGAAAGTTTGGCGTCATATGTTGCTTTGGCCTCTTCGGACTTTCTGAAATTTTCCGCGGCGGACTCTATTTCATTTTTGATACGCTCTCGGCGATTTTCCAAAAAATTCAAAAGCGGCTTGTATAGCAGCCAGGCGAGAACAAATATGATAAACACCATATTTATCCATACAAACCACATGCTGTTAAGAAAGCTTAAGTCAAGATTTAATAGCCCCGACAAGGCGTCGTCTGAAACAAATGCATTTAACATGACAAACAAAGCGTAAACCTCCTTTCCGGAAACTAGAGATAGGAGACCGAATTAAAACCCTTGGACAGCTTGTATCGCATCCAGGTACATACTCACAAAAGGATTGACATAAAGAAGCAGGATGGCAACAAAAAGTCCATAGATACCGCCGGTTTCCGCAATCGCGCAGCCAATAATCATCGTAGAGCGAATTTGGCCTGTTGCTTCAGGCTGGCGGCCAATGGCTTCCACGGCTTTGGCAACAGCCATGCCTTGTCCAAGGGATGGCAGCGCGCCGCCCAAAGCGGCAATTGCAGCACCTATGGCTGATGCGGCCAAAATCAGACCGATGGAGTCGCTGGCGGCAGTTGCGCCAAGTATGCCAACCGCTGATTGTAAAAATTGTTCCATTACAACATTCATTGCATTTCCTCCTAAAATTGTATATTATGGTATTTCAAATTTTTTCTTAATCTTCTTGCGGTGCCTTCATCATCAAGAAGAACATTGAGACCGTAACGAAGATAAACGCCTGCAGCACCCCGATGAAAATATCGAAAAACAGGGCAAGCGCGCCCGGAATTGCGATGGACAAAAACGGAGGCAGAAGGAAATATATCAGGGCTATCAAAATCAAGCCGCTGAGGATATTGATGAAAAGACGCATCCCAAGGGAAACCGCCCTGGACAAGTCCGCAATAATATGTATCGGCGCAAAGAAGAAAATAGGCTTGAACCACTCTTTAACATGTTGAATGCCGTTGTATCTGAAGCCGACAAATTGCATCAACACCACCGTCGTCAAACCCATGGAAAATGTGACGGATAAATCTGCCGTAGGGTTGCGAAGCCCCGTAATGCCAATAAGATTGGCCGCAAGGAAAAACATAAAAACGCCGAAAAACCAGGTGCCAAAATATTTGTATTTGCTTGTTAAAATGCTTGTGGCATAATTGTCAAAATTTTCCACGATGGCTTCCATTATATTTTGGAATTTTGTCTCAGGCACTTCTTTGAATTTTTTGATTTTTACGCGCACCACAATGGCCAGCGCAATAAGCGCCGCGCCTATAATCCACATAGAAATTAAAGTGTCGTTTAGCGTGATAAATATATTGTCAGTGATGTAAAACCTTGCATATCCGGAATTTTCGATTGTTCTGATGTCAAATTCCACAGAACAGCTCCTCCTTTCCTATATTTTGTCGCCCCTCACAAAAATCCTGGCTGCAAGGGCCGCCAGCGTCATTGCGATTGTGCCGACAAGGGTGCCGACAAGCCCCCAGATGTCCAGCAAAAACACTGCCGCCACAAGAACCGCCGCCGTAAGCAAATAGCGCGACATATATCCAAGGCGCATGGCGTTTTGCGCGGCTTTTTTGTCCTCGGGACCGGCTTGCGTTATTTTATTGATGGAACGCTCCAGCAAAAATGTTTTTAGGACAGACATTGCACAGCCCAGGCCAACACCGATGGCATAAAACAGAGGGTCCGGCACCAAAAACAAGCCTATGGCAAGGCCAATGGCAGAAAATATAAGGGTTCCCAGCATTATGCCTTTGGCTGTGGCCGAAATTGTCATACAAAGTCCTCCGGCGGGCTGTTTTCCAGCCCAAAATGATATAAAATGGCCTGATGTATCCTGCGGGATGCCGCGCCGTCCCCAAAGGGGTTTTTTGCGGCGGCCATACGGCCATATTCCCGCGCGTCCGTAAGCAGACGCGCCGCCATGTCATAAATTTCCTTTTCCTCGGTGCCCGCCAGCGCAAGGCATCCTGTTTCAAGGCCCTCGGGCCGCTCTGTTACCTCACGCAGCACCAGCACGGGCTTATCCAGATGCGGGGCCTCTTCCTGTATGCCGCCGGAATCCGTCATCACAAAATACGAGCGGTCTATGAGATTGAGCAAATCCGCCACATCCGTGGGCCTAATAAGGTGAATTTTGTTATTATTGCCCAAAATTCTGTGCGCTATGTCCGAAACGGCGGGACTAAGATGTACGGGCCAAACAACTTCTATGTCGTCAAAATCCGCCGCCAGCTTGGCCGCCGCGTGGCAAATATTTTCCATGGGGCGGCCGTAATTTTCACGGCGATGGGCCGTCATGGCTATTATGCGCTTGTTTGCAAAGTCAATGCCGTTAAGGCGCGGCTCTTTGAAGATATAGTCCTTTGCCACAAGGCTGTCAATGGCGTCAATGGCGGTATTGCCCGTCACATAGATATTTTCGGGAATCACATTTTCCGTTATCAAATTGGAGCGGGCCACACGCGTCGGCGCAAAATGCAAATCCGCAAGGGTTGCCGTAATTTTGCGATTTGCCTCTTCGGGATATGGCGCGAATTTGTCAAATGTGCGCAGCCCCGCCTCCACATGCCCCAATTTTACGCGGGTGTAATATGCCGCAAGGGATGCCGCCATGGTTGTCGTGGTGTCGCCATGTACCAAAATCAGGTCGGGGCGGGCACGGCCAATCACATCTATAAGGCCATTTAGCGCGGCTGTTGTGATATGGGCCAAATCTTGATTTTGCACCATGATGTTAAGGTCAAAATCAGGCCATATGCCAAAAATATCCAGCACCTGGTCCAGCATACGGCGATGCTGCGCCGTGACGCAAATTTGTGAGGCGATATGGGGGCAATTCGCCAAAGCCTGCACCAAAGGCGCCATTTTTATGGCTTCCGGCCTTGTGCCAAAAATGCTTAATATCTTGACTTTGCCCATATCACCGCTCCCAAAATTTACCATACATCCATCAAGAGGCGCTTCTTCATTTTACGAAAGAACACGCCCCTTGGCTTAAAATACCCTTGAATACTTTTTAGACTTTTTAAGATTGCGCAATTCTTTCACACATATTTTCATGGTTTTGACAGAGCCGTTTTCGTCCATCACCCTAATTTTTTTCAAATTGGGCTTCCATGTTCTGTTTGCGCGCCTAGAAACATTGCTTCTGGTTATGCTTATTTTGTGGCCCGTCATAACCCCCTTGCCCGAAATTTCACATCTTGCAGCCATTTTAACACCTCCTTGCACATCAGATAAAAATATCCATAAAGGCCATTATAACAAATTATCAGGAAAAAAACAAGCAAAATTTTGTTGTAATCATAAAAAAATTTGCAAAAAAAGCGACGGCATGACCCCCAAGATAGCTGTTGACAAATTGCATTAATATTGTATAATCAAAATAGAAAATTTGTTCGCAGTTGCTGTGTATTTTACCATTATTTAGAGGAGGATTTTTATGAACGGTGTTATCAACGTGAAAAACGAAATCGGCAAATTAAAACGCGTGCTGCTGCACAGGCCCGGGCTGGAATTAGAGCAGCTTTCGCCCAGCTCGCTGGAGGATTTGCTCTTTGACGACATACCATATCTGGAAGTGGCGCAAAAAGAGCATGACGAATTTGCAGACACCCTGATTCAAAACGGCGTGCAAGTATTGTATTTGGCAGACCTTGCCGCGCAAGCCCTGGAGACCGACGAAGCCGTAAAGGCAAGATTTATTGACGAGCTTATTGTGCAATCGGGCGGCATGGCAGAGCATTATCAAAGCGAATTAAGAGACTTTTTCAAAGAAATGGACGAATCGGCCATCATCAGACAGGCCATGGTGGGCGTGAAGGCATCGCATATAGGCTCTCACGCATCAGGCCCGCTATGCCGCCTTTTGTCCGCCGACAGCGAATTTTTAATGAACCCAATGCCAAATCTCTATTTCACCCGCGACCCGTTTTCTTCCGTGGGCAATCGCGTGGTACACAGCCATATGCGATATGCCGCGCGCCATCGCGAAACTATTTTCAGCAAGTATATCTTCAATTATCACCCGGATTTCAAAAATCGCGTAAAATTCTATTACAAAAACCATTGGCCATTTTACATTGAAGGCGGCGACATCCTTAATCTAAGCGAAAAGGTGGTGGCCATTGGCCTCTCCCAGCGCACATATCCCCAAGCCATAGAAATTTTTGCCAAAAACCTCTTCCGTGACGAAGAAAGCACCGTAGAGACCATGCTGGTTTTCGACATCCCAAATGTGCGCGCCTATATGCATCTGGACACCGTCTTCACACAGGTTTCCCCCGACAAATTCACATTCTACGCCGGCATCCAAAAGGACATTCAGGTTTATGTATTACGAAAGCAGTCTGAAAATGGCGAATATTCCGCCGAATCCTACATCCTGCCCCTGGATGAAATTTTGGCCAAATACCTGGACCTGGACAAGGTGATGCTGATACCCTGCGGCGGCAACGACTCTGTCGCCAGCGCCAGAGAGCAATGGAACGACGCCGCCAACACCCTGGCCATCGCCCCCGGCGTGGTGGTCTGCTACAATAGAAATGGCATCACCAATCGCCGCCTGCGCGAAGAGGGCATAACCGTGCTGGAAATTTCGTCTTCAGAGCTTTCCCGCGGGCGCGGCGGCCCCAGGTGTATGTCCATGCCGCTGCTGCGGGACGATTTGTAGGGCGGGGTGCTGCGCCCCCGCCGTCGAAAGGAGAAACCACCATGTTAAAGCGATTCACCGCAACTATGCTTTGCCTCATTTTTGCGGGCATGGTTTTTGCTGTTCCGGCGGCCGCGGCCGAAAATCCCGCAATCAAGGATGAAATTATTATGGCGGCACCCCTCGCTGTCATTCTGAGCCTAGGCGGTCTTAGCGGCTATGCCGCTTAGAGCGCTTTGGTGAAGAATCTATTGGGGCCCTTCGCTGCGAGATCCTTCGCTGCGCTCAGGATGACAAAGGGAGGGCTCGGGATGACATAGGGAGGGCTTGGGATGACAGCTTTCAACCTTTTGATTCACGCCAATAACATTGGAACCACTAAATTAAAGCATACGAGAGGATGAAATTATTATGGCAGTAAACCTAAGAGGAAGAAGTTTTTTGACATTGATGGACTTTAGCCCGGCGGAAATACGATATTTGCTGGATTTGTCCCATGATTTAAAGGCCAAGAAGCGGGCGGGCATTATTGGCGAAAGCCTTTTGCGCAAAAATGTGGTGCTGCTTTTTGAAAAGACATCAACGCGCACCCGCTGCGCCTTTGAAGTGGCTGTGTATGACGAGGGCGGCAATGTGACCTTTTTGGACAGCGGCAGCTCTCAAATGGGCAAAAAGGAGAGCCTGGAAGACACCGCAAAGGTGCTTGGGCGCTATTATGACGGCATAGAATATCGCGGCTTTGAGCAAAGCGTGGTGGAAGACCTGGCAAAATACAGCGGTGTGCCTGTTTTCAACGGCCTTACGGATGTGGACCATCCCACCCAGATTTTGGCAGACCTAATGACCATTGAAGAACATTGCCCAAAGCCCCTTAACAAAGTGAAGGTCGTCTTTGCCGGGGATATACGCAACAATATGTCCTATGCATGGATGTATGGCTGCGCAAAGATGGGTATGCATTATGTGGCATATGGGCCGGACAGCCTGAAGGTTGACGAGGGGGTTCTGGCCGCCGTGCGTGAAGTGGCCAAAGAGACCGGGGCCGTCATTGAAGTTAGCTCCGACGAGGCCTGCCTTGCAGGCGCGGACGTTATCTACACCGACATCTGGGCATCCATGGGCGAAGAGGCGCAAATTCCCCAGCGTGTGGAAATGCTTACGCCATATCGCGTCACAATGGACATGCTTGATAAAACTGGTAATCCCGATGTGCTGTTTTTGCATTGCCTGCCCGCCTTCCACGACCTTGAGACAAAGCTGGCCAAGGAGCAGATGGATTTGGGCTATGACATACGCGAAGTGACGGATGAGGTTTTTCGCAGCCGTCATTCCGTGGTCTTTGATGAGGCGGAAAATCGTATGCATACAATTAAGGCGGTGCTGGTGGCGGCAATAGGGAGGTAATGTGACGGATTATCAGCTTAAGTCGATATTGAGGATGGTTTTGAATATCATTGAGAGTTCCCAGGATTTGGATGGGGCTGTTAAAAAAATTGAGGAATTAGTCAGCAGCGATTTTAAGGAGGAAATTATGACAAATGTAAAAGTTGCAATTTGGGGATTTGGCGCCATGGGACAAGGTATGGCGCGCATGATTTTGGGCAAGACAGGCGTGGACATTGTGGGCATTTGCGACCGCAACGAAAGCCGCCAAGGCAAAAGCATGTTTGAGGTGTTGGGCGAAAAGGGTGGGCAGGATGATGTGCCAATCCTCAACGACATTGATAAAGTTATTGCGGACAAAAGCTGCGACATTGCCTTGCTATGCACAGACAGCTTTACAGCCAGCGCCTTTGACAAGCTGGAAATACTGATGAACAAAGGCGTTAATGTTATCACCATTGCCGAGGAAATGGCCTTTCCCGCCGCGCAGCAGCCGGAGCTGGCCGCCAAAATTGACGCGCTGGCAGTAAAAAACGGCGTCAGCGTGCTGGGAACGGGCATCAACCCGGGCCTTGTGATGGATTTGCTGGCTGTGCTGCTTTCTGCCTGCATGACGGATGTGACGAAGATTATGTGCAAGCGCGTCAATTCGCTGTCGCCATTTGGGCCAACTGTTATGCGGGAGCAAGGCGTCGGGCTTACCTTGGCCGAATTCCAAGAAGGCGTCAAAAATGACACTGTGGCTGGACATGTGGGCTTTGCAGAATCCATAGCCATGATTGCACAGGGCCTGGGCCTTGAAGCCGATGATTTTAAACAGCAGATGGTGCCCATTATAACGGACATTGACAGAAAATCCCCATATGGCTTTGCCGCCGCGGGCAATTTGGCCGGCGTAAATATGACGGCACAGGCTTTGAAAGACGGCGAGGTCGTAATTGACATGTATCATCCTCAGCAGATAGAGCCTGAAATGGTGGGTGTGGCCACCGGCGACTATATCGAGCTGACAGGCACGCCCCCGGTTTCAATGTCAATTAAACCGGAAATTAACGGCGGCCTGGGCACCATCGCCATGGGCGTAAATTGCATACCTCAGGTGATAAATGCCGACCCGGGCCTTATCACCATGCTGGACATCCCCGTACCGCGGGCCATTATGGGGGATTTTCGCAAGCTAATAAAGCAGGGCAAAAAAATTGTGCGATAACTTAAAGTTGGAGGAATTAACATGAGAAAATTGATTGCGGCAATCTTGATATTGGCGTTTGTTGCCGCACCCGCAATTGCATACGCAAATGACAACATCGGCGTAACAATAGACGGGCAGCCCGTTGTCTTCGCGGGACAGCCGCCCGCCATTGTGGATGGGCGCACCCTGGTGCCTGTGCGCGGCGTGTTTGAGCAGCTGGGCTTTGACGTAAACTGGGACGGTGCCACCCGCCGCGCAATTTTAACCCGTGGCGGCACAGAAGTTGTCATACCCGTTGGCAGCGCTGCATTTACCGTAAACGGCGCGCGGCATGGGCTGGATGTACCCGCGCAGATAATAGGCGGCAGCACCATGCTGCCCATACGGGATGTGCTGGAGAGTGTGGGATATGCGGTGGGGTGGGACGATGCCACGCGCACGGTTGTTATCACGACTATCGGTATCAGTGATTATGGCCGGCGTGTGGCGGAAGAATTTTTAAGCCAGATGACCACTATTTTCACGGGATTTACTGTTGATACCGGCTATGGCCGCTCATTTGTTGCCGGTAGCGGGGCAGAGCTTTGGGCAGCCATGGAAGGAGAGCCTCAAAGGCATTGGGCCGGTCTATTTGTGCAGCCTGAAGAATTGCGCGGGTTGTTTGATAATTACGGAAACAGAATAGCCCACGCACCTTACTTAAGAGGCAATAGTCGAATTGCATATAGTTTTACCCTCCACGATTTCGATGGCAGCGGCATACCTGAAATCATAGTGCATTTTATTAGTTTTGATACCATTATGGATCCATATTCAATCCA
>JAITMW010000110.1 GCA_031277155.1 Clostridiales bacterium
TTCGTTGGCAGCTTATGGGCGTGGGGTTGGAATGAACACGGGCATCTAGGGGACGGCACAACTCAGGCTCGTAATAGTCCTGTAAGGGTTATGGGGCCGCCTGAATGAAGTCGGATACACAGATAATGTTAATACAATAAGCAAAAGACTATGATATAAAGATGGAGGAAAGTCATATGGTTAAAAAGGCCGTGATGGGGATTTTTATCCTAACACTAACACTCACACTCATGGCATCCTGTATAGTGGCAGTTCCCCGTGACATGAGTTATGACGATACAATAAATGAAGGCTGGGTGGCCGGACCAGATGCAGTCATTGAAGCAGGAGGGCTGTCAAGTTTTGTGATACTTCCTGATGGCAGCTTATGGGGATGGGGATGGAATTACCACAGCCAGCTTGGAGACGGGACAACAATAGACCGCTATAGGCCCATACGGATAATGGATGATGTGAAGTATGTTTCCGTAGGAGGAAATCACACCGTAGTAATCAAGACCGATGGCAGCCTGTGGTCTTGGGGGAGAAACATCCATGGCCAGTTGGGGGATGGAACTATAGAAAACCGACCTTATCCCACACGCATAATGGATGATGTGACTGCTGTTTCAGCCGGTGGTCTTCACACCATGGCAATTACAGCTGACGGCAGTCTATGGGGTTGGGGCCTTAATTTACGCGGGGAGGTTGGGGATGGCACTGCAAAAGACCAACTTTATCCTGTACACATAATGGATGATGTAATGGCTGTTTATGCAGGAATGGGACACACGATGGCAATCAAAAACGACGGCAGTCTATGGGGTTGGGGTTCGAATATAGAGGGCCAGGTTGGAGATGGCACCACAGAAAATCGTCTCTATCCCGTGCGCATACTAAATGATGTGGCATATGTCTCTGCCGGAGTTGACCACACGATGGCAATCAAAAACGACGGCAGTCTATGGGGTTGGGGCGGTGGTGGTTACAGGGTTGGGGCTGAGCAAAACTTTGGCCAAATAGGAGATGGGGAAAGAATTACTCGTCACAATCCGTTGAGGGTTATGGACGATGTAATCCAAATTTCAGCCGGTGGCGGGCACACAATGGCAATCAGAGAAGGTGGAAGTTTATGGGGTTGGGGCTTAAATTCAATCGGGCAAGTCGTGGATGGCACGGCTGTCGAGGACAGAGAAGACTACAGCCGACCTACACCCAGAAAGATTCTAAATGATGTGGTTGCCGTTTCGGCCGGTTTTTTCCACAACTTAGCAATCACCTCCGATGGCAGCTTATGGTCCTGGGGTTGGAATGAACACGGCCAACTAGGCGACGGCACAACTCAAGCCCGCAACAGGCCCGTAAGAATTATGCAACCACCGCAATGAAGCTTACAAGTTTGGCGTGATGAGGCTAAAGATTTCCTTGACAATGCATAATAATTGTAGTATAATGCCATGGTATGTTTTAACTATGATTATAGGAAAGGAGGAAGAAGATGCCCACATTTAATCAATTGGTAAAAAAGGGCAGAGGCAGCAAGGTGCGCAAATCTGCCGCGCCCGCATTACAAAAAAGCCTTAACACGCTGAAAAAGCGCCGTTTTGACGCGAACAGCCCCTTTAAGCGCGGCGTTTGCACCAATGTTAAGACCGACAAGCCCAAAAAGCCCAATTCTGCATTGCGCAAAATGGCCAGAGTGCGCCTGTCCAACGGCATGGAAGTGACGGCCTATATCCCGGGCGAAGGTCATAACCTGCAAGAGCATAGCGTGGTGCTGATACGCGGCGGCCGCGTGCGGGATTTGCCCGGCGTGCGCTATCATATCCTGCGCGGCACGCTGGATACCGCCGGTGTGGCGGGTCGTAAGCAGGCGCGCAGCAAGTATGGCGCCAAAAGGCCTAAGAAGTAATTGAAAAGTTTGCCTTGGAATTATCAATTATCAATTATCAATTATCAATTATCAATGGGATTGACACTCTTTGCTAATTGGTGATTGCTAATTGATAATTGTAATAAACAAGGCGCCGCAGGCGTTTTTATAGGAAAACGCTTGAGTACCTGAGTCGGTTATTGAATGTCGATTGCAATTATCAGAATTGATAATTGCTAATTGATAATTGATAATTGAACTAAAGTTAAGGAGGGAAGAGACGTGCCAAGAAAAGGACATGTTCCGAAAAGAGAGGTTTTAGCCGACCCGCTGTATAGCAGCAAGGTGGTGACAAAGCTGATAAACACCATCATGCTGGACGGCAAAAGAGGCGTGGCCCAGGGCATTGTTTACAAGGCTTTTGCCAAAGTGCAGGAGCGCAAAGGAACGCCTGCGCTGGAGGCCTTTGAGGAGGCCCTTGCAAACATTATGCCCCAGCTTGAGGTAAAGGCCCGCCGCGTTGGCGGCGCAACCTATCAAGTGCCCATAGAAATTCGCCCGGACAGGCGTCAGGCCCTGGGCTTGCGCTGGCTGGTGCAATACAGCCGCCGCCGCGGCGAAAAGACTATGGAAGAGCGCCTTGCGGGCGAAATTATGGACGCCACAAACAACGCGGGCGGGGCTGTGCGCCGTAAGGAAGAGATGCACAAGATGGCGGATGCCAACCGCGCTTTCTCGCATTATAAATGGTAGAGCTTAGGATGTTGCCAATGTGCGCCGGAAGATTGCGGAGCTTTACAAATCGTAACAAAATAATGAAACGGAGTTGATTATGTGACAAAGAGAGAATACCCGCTGGAGAAAACCAGAAATATAGGCATTATGGCTCATATCGATGCGGGTAAGACCACTCTTACGGAAAGAATATTGTATTACACCGGCAAGACATATAAAATGGGTGATACCCACGAAGGCACCGCGGTTATGGATTCTATGGACCAGGAGCAAGAGCGCGGCATCACCATAAATTCGGCGGCCACAACCACATTTTGGCAGGACAACCGCATAAATATTATTGACACGCCCGGCCATGTGGATTTTACCGTGGAGGTGGAGCGCAGCCTGCGCGTGCTGGACGGCGCTGTCAGCGTGTTTTGCGCCAAAGGCGGTGTAGAGCCTCAATCCGAAACCGTTTGGCGTCAGGCTGATAAATATAAGGTGCCCCGCGTTGCCTATGTAAACAAAATGGACATTATGGGGGCGGACTTTCAAAATGTTATCAGCATGATTAAAGACAGGCTTGCGGCCAATCCCGTGGCGGTGCAGCTGCCTATTGGCGCAGAAGACCAATTTGTCGGCCTTGTGGACCTGATGGAAATGAAATCCTATACCTATGGCGGCGACATGGGCGAAGATGTTATTGAGGGCGACATACCTGCCGAAATGATGAATATTGCGGAAGAAGTCAGGATGGTTATGGTTGAGGCAATTGCCGCCACAGATGATGATTTAATGGAGAAATTTCTTTCGGATGAAGAAATCTCTGTTAAAGAGCTAAAAGCGGCCCTGCGCCGTGCTTGCGTCTCTACGGAGATTATTCCGGTTTTCTGCGGCAGCGCCTATAAGAAAAAGGGCGTGCAAAGCCTGCTGGACGGCGTTGTGGCATATTTGCCGGCGCCTACGGATATAGAGGCCATAAAGGGTGTTGTACCCGGCGAGGATGATGAGGTAGAGCGCAAGGCCTCCGATGAGGAGCCATTTTCATCCCTGGCCTTTAAAATCGTCAATGATGCCTTTGTGGGCAAGCTGGCGTTTTTCCGCGTATATTCCGGCACCTTTGAATCGGGCAATTATATCTACAATGCCACAAAGGATAAAAAAGAGCGCGTCAGCCGCATTTTCCTGATGCATTCCGATAAGCGCGAAGAAGTTGCCAAGGTGTATGCGGGGGACATTGCCGCTGCGGTTGGCTTAAAATCCACCACCACCGGAGATACTTTGTGTGTGGAAAGCAACCCTGTGATACTGGAGTCCATGAATTTTCCGGAGCCTGTCATCCATGTGGCCATAGAGCCCAAAACCAAGGCTGGACGCGACAAAATGGGTGTTGCGCTGGGCAAGCTGGCGGAGGAAGACCCCACCTTTAGAACCTATACCGACCACGAGACGGGACAGACCATCATTGCCGGCATGGGAGAGCTGCATCTGGAAGTTATTGTAGAGCGTCTGCTGCGGGAATTTAAAGTAGAGGCCAATGTGGGCAATCCCCAAGTGGCTTATCGGGAATCTTTCCGCAAGGCCGTGGATGTTGAGGGCAAATATGTGAAGCAATCCGGCGGCAAGGGCCAATATGGCCATTGCAAAATTAAATTTGAACCTACGGATGCCAACGATGCCGAAAATGCCTTTATCTTTGAGAATAAGATTACGCAAGGCACCATCCCCCGCGAATATATCGCACCCATCGAGGCCGGTGTCAAAGAAGCCATGCAAAGCGGCATCATTGGCGGATATCCCGTGCTGGGCGTAAAGGCTACACTGTATGACGGCAGCTTCCATGAGGTGGACTCTTCAGAAATCGCCTTTAAGATTGCCGGCTCTATGGCTTTTAAAGAGGCCATGCGCAAGGGCGACGCCATATTGTTAGAGCCTATCATGAAGGTTGATGTAACAGTGGCGGAAGAATATATGGGCGATGTAATTGGCGACATAAATGCCCGCCGCGGCCGCATAGAATCCACCGAAAGCCGCAGCGGCGCCATGGTAGTCCATGCCTATGTGCCCTTGGCCGAGATGTTTGGCTATTCCACCCGCCTGCGCTCTATGACCCAGGGGCGCGGCGTGTATGCCATGGAAGTGCATCATTATGAGCAGGTGCCAAAGAGTGTGCAGGAGAAAGCTTCGGTTTCCAGAGATTAGGATGTTGCGGGTGGCGCTTTAAAAGTGATGTCGGGTGAACCCGACTAAAGTAATGACTACAAGTCATAGAGGCACGGTTTGTAACCGTTACTTCAGCAGGGTTTACCCTGCAAGGTTTTTTACCAAAGCGCCATTGGCAAAATGTGGGCATAGCAGGCCAAGTGCCAGACTTGTGAAAAAACACTTGCAAAATTGTGGATAAGTAACTATAATGAGTATATCGAAATTTTAGAACAAGGTAAATTAAGGAGGAAAAACAAATGGCAAAGGCAAAATTTGAAAGAAACAAGCCCCATGTTAATATTGGCACCATTGGTCACGTTGACCATGGCAAGACCACATTGACGGCTGCTATCACAAAAACATTGCATCAAAGATACGGCTTGGGCGAATTTGTAGAATTTGACAAGATTGACAAGGCGCCGGAAGAAAAGGCAAGAGGCATAACCATCAGCTCTACTCATGTAGAGTATGAGACCCCCAACCGCCACTATGCCCATGTTGACTGCCCCGGCCATGCCGACTATGTTAAAAACATGATAACGGGCGCGGCCCAAATGGACGGCGCAATTTTGGTGGTTGCGGCCACAGACGGCGTTATGGCCCAAACAAACGAGCATATCCTGCTGGCTCGCCAGGTTGGTGTGCCAAAGATTGTCGTATTTATGAACAAATGCGACGTGGCCGACGAAGATTTAATCGAGCTTGTTGAAATGGAAATCCGCGAGGCTCTTGACAAGCAAGAATTCCCCGGCGACGACACGCCCATCATCAAAGGAAGCGCGCTGCAGGCCCTCAACGACCCACAGGGCGAATGGGGAGACAAAATTATTGAAGCATTTGAAATCATCGACGAATACATCACAGAGCCTGTGCGTGAAAACGACAAGCCCTTCATGCTGGCCGTTGAGGATGTATTTACAATCTCCGGCCGCGGCACTGTCGCCACCGGCCGTGTAGAGCGCGGCACCCTTAAGGTGCAAGACACTGTTGAAATCATCGGCCTTACCGAAGAAAAGCGCCAAGTTGTCGTCACGGGCGTCGAGATGTTTAAAAAGCTTCTGGATTACGCCCAATCCGGCGACAATGTGGGTCTGCTTTTGCGCGGCGTTGCCAGAACGGAAATCGAAAGGGGCCAAGTGCTTGCAAAGCCCGGCTCCATCACGGCCCATACAAAGTTTAAGGGCCAGGTCTATGTCCTGACCAAAGAGGACGGCGGCCGCCACACCCCGTTTTTTAACAATTATCGTCCCCAGTTCTACTTTAGAACCACCGACGTGACAGGCGTCATCACCCTGCCTGACGGTGTGGACATGTGCAAGCCCGGCGACCACGTGGAGCTGAGCGTTGAGCTTATCACACCAATCGCCATAGAGCAAGAGCTGCGCTTCGCCATCCGCGAAGGCGGCAGAACAGTTGGCTCCGGCGTTGTTACATCAATTGTGGGATAACTATCTCAAACAAATATTTGTCACAAGCCGCCATATGTTTGGCGGCTTGTTTGGGTTTCAACCGCGGAGCGAGATCCTTCGCTGCGCTCAGGATGACACAGGAAAGGAGCATGATGAAAACAATTATCAGCTGCATTACGAATTGCACAGCCATCCGGCTGGCGGATATGGATTTTGCTCCTGCTTGTAAGCCTGATTTTGGCTTTTGCGACACGATTGCCGGGCCTAAAAACTCTCATACAAAAATTTTGACAAGATGGGCCTGTTTCTGGTAGACTTTAGATATACCAGAAGCATTGGAGGATAAAGCGCGATGCACAGCGAAAACACAATGGACAAAATACGTGAAGAATGTGGCCTTTTCGGCATCTATAAACACGGCGCCCAGGGCGCATATCTGGCCGCGCAGACATATGTGGGGCTGATGGCCCTGCAACATCGCGGCCAGGAGGCCTGCGGCATTGCCGTCAGCAGGCAGCGCGAAATTTTCTATCATAAAGACATGGGGCTGGTGGAGGAGGTTTTTGACGATGAAATTATCGCCGGCCTTCAGGGCAATATGGCCGTGGGCCATGTTCGCTATTCCACGGCGGGCCACAAAAAATCCAAGGCAAACGCCCAGCCCCTGGTGCTTAATTATGCCAAGGGGCAGCTGGCCATTTGCCACAACGGCAATATAGTCAACGCGGATGTTTTGCGCAAGGAATACGAGCAAGGCGGCGCGATTTATCAAACGACCACGGACACGGAAGTTATTGCATACACCATCGCGCGGCAGCGCATAGGCGCGGGTTCCGCTGAAAACGCGGTGTTTCGCTCCATGAAGATTTTGCGCGGCGCGTATTCGCTGATTATCATGAGCCCCAATAAATTGGTTGTGGCCCGCGACCCCCATGGCTTGCGGCCGCTGTGTTTTGGCATGAAAGACGACGGCAGCTTTGTTTTCGCGTCGGAAAGCTGTGCCCTGGACGCTGTGGACGCCGAATTTGTTCGCGAGGTGCGCCCCGGCGAGGTAATTGTAGTGGAAGAGGGCCAAATGCGTGAATTGACGGGCCATTGCGGCATGGAAGCCTCCAAATTGTGCATTTTTGAATATATTTATTTTGCGCGGCCGGATTCTACCATCCACGGCCAACTGGTCAACGACGCGCGGCGCATCACGGGCAAACTTTTGGCGCAAAAATGTCCCGCAAAGGCCGATATTGTCACGGCCCTGCCGGACAGCGGCGTGCCGGCTGCCATGGGCTTTGCGGAAGAATCCGGCATACCCTATGTGGAAGGATTTGGCAAAAATCGCTATGCCGGGCGCACCTTCATCAGGCCCGACCAGCTTTCGCGAGAGCAGGCCGTAAGATTGAAGCTAAACCCGGTGAAGAAATATGTGGAGGGCAAGCGCATCGTGGTTGTGGACGATTCTATTGTGCGCGGCACAACCACAAGTATCATTGTAAAGATGCTGCGCGACGCGGGCGCCGCCGAGGTGCATCTGCGCATAGCCTCGCCGCCGTTTTTATATCCCTGCTATTATGGCACCGATGTGCCCAATTTTGACCAGCTGATATCGCACAAGCACAGCGTGGAGGGCGTTTGTAAGGTGATTGGCGCGGATTCTCTGGCATATCTAAATTTGGAAGATTTGCCCAAAATCGCGCCGGATGTGCGCGACACGGGCCTGTGCAACGCGTGCTTTACGGGGAATTACCCCGTGTTGTAAATTGGAGGAATAAAATGGAAGCAGTAAAAACTCGTGAAATTGACGTCACGAATCACTATATAGAAAAAATGGCGGCCAAAATTGCCAAAAGGCCCGTGCCGCCCAAGGCGATGGTAATCACCCATGGCTGCCAGATGAATGGGCGGGATTCTGAGAAGCTGCGCGGGATGCTGGACGCAATGGGCTATGAGGTGGCCGAGGGCGAGATTGAGCGTCCCGATTTGGTAATTTTTAACACATGCTGTGTGCGTGAAAATGCCGAAAACAAGCTGTATGGAAATTTGGGGCGGTATAAAGAGAAAAAGCGCGGAAATTCCGGCATGAAGCTCGTGCTGTGCGGTTGTATGATGCAGCAGGACATTGTTGTTGACAAAATTATGCAAAGCTATAATTATGTGGACGTGATTTTTGGCACCCATAATATCTATCGCTTTCCGGAGCTGCTGCATAGTAATTATGTTACTGAAAGTAACATAATTGACATATGGAAGGATGCTGCCGAAATTGTGGAAGACCTGCCCAGCATACGCCAATTTCCCTTCAAGGCCTCTGTGAACATAATGTATGGCTGCGACAATTTTTGTACTTTCTGTATCGTGCCCTATGTGCGCGGCAGAGAGCGCAGCCGCCCCCCGGAGGACATTTTGGATGAAATACGTGGGCAGGTGGCCGATGGTGTAACGGAAATTATGCTGCTGGGCCAAAATGTTGATTCTTACGGTAAAGGTCATGATGTCAATTTTGCGCAATTGCTGCACAAAGTTGCAGAAATTGAGGGCGTCAGCCGTATTCGCTTTACATCCAGCCACCCCAAGGACATTTGCGATGAGGTAATTTTTGCCATGCGCGACCTGGACAAGGTATGCAAGCACCTGCATCTGCCTTTCCAGGCGGGTTCCACCCGTGTTTTGCGGGACATGAATCGCGGCTATACTAAAGAGGGCTTTTTGGAATTGATTGGGCGTATTAAGACCGCCATGCCGAAAATCGCCATCACCACCGACATTATGGTGGGCTTTCCCGGCGAAACCGAGGATGATTTTGAGGATACCTTAGATGTGGTGCGCCGGGCAAGGTTTGCCGGGGCATTTACATTTTTGTACAGCAGGCGGCAGGGCACGGCGGCGGCCACAATGCCAGGTCAAGTGCCCGCTGATGTGATGAAAGCGTGGTTTAATCGGCTTTTGCACGAGGTGAACACAATCACCCATGAAATTGCCTTGGAGAAAGAGGGAATGATACTGCAAGTTGTTCCGGAAAATATAGGCAAAAGCGGGATTCTAAACGGCAGGGCGGATGATAATTCTCTGGTTCATTTCGCCGGAAATGCTGATTTATTGGGCATACCCGTTGATGTGAAAATTACGCGGGCGCGCACATTCTATTTGAACGGAGAGATTGTTGATGGACATGCAATGCTATGAAAAGGCTATAGAATTAGGAAATATGATTTTGGCGTCGGAGCAGTCCCTGCGGCTGGCGGACGCCAAAGCCGCATTTGAAGAGGATTCCGCCGCGCAGTCCGCATATGAAAAATACAACGAGTATCACGAAAATATGCAAATAGCCCGGCAAAGCGGCTTTTTCTCGTCGGAAAGGTATCAGGAGGCCCTGGGCAAGCTGGTGCAGATGGAAATTGACATGAAAAAAATGCCGGCGGCGCAGGAATATCTCAAGGCGCAGGAAGATTATGACAAATTTGCCAATTCTGTGCTGGAGATTCTAAGGCAGACAATCGGCTGCGCCGAAGCAAAATCAGGCGGCTGCGGCGGATGCGGTCATGGCCATAGAAAGTGACGGTGGTCTTTTGGCGGATTATTCGCCCATGATGCGGCAATATTTGGAAATTAAGGAAGCCCATAAGGATGCGCTGCTGTTTTTCAGGTTGGGCGATTTTTACGAACTTTTCTTCGACGATGCGCGTATTGCTGCGGAAAAGCTGGGTCTGCACCTGACGGCACGAGAGACCGGGCGCGGCAAATGCCCCATGTGCGGCGTGCCGCATCATGCCGCCGAGGGCTATATTCTGCGGCTGGTGGAGGCCGGCCACAAGGTTGCGCTATGCGAGCAAATGCCGGGCGCCAAGGGCAAAAAGGGCGAGGTGATGGAGCGCAAGGTGGTGCGCATCTATACACGTGGTACGATTTTTGATGATTCTAAAAGTTTAAGCAGCTACATTGCCGCCATATTTTCGCAAGACGATGCCACCTTTGGGCTGGCCTATGCGGACGTGGCCACAGGCGACTTTTACGCCACTTGTCTGGCTTCTGCAGACAAGCTGATTGACGAATTGCACAAAATCAATCCCCAAGAAATTATCGTAAGCCCTGATTTTTCGCGGTCCGGCCACATAAAGGCAGAAATTGGCACAATGCCCGACAATTACCATTCGCGAGCATTTTCATATGACTTTGCCGAAAAGAAACTGACGGAACATTTCGGCACCGATTGTATCAGAGAATTTAGTCTTGCGGACAAGCACAGCATGGCCGCGGCAGGCGCCCTGCTGCAATATCTTCACGCCACACAGCAAAACGCGTTGCCGCATATCGGCAAAATATCGGCATATGCGACGGCCGAATTTATGATTTTGGACAGACATGCTTTCCGCAATTTGGAATTGGTTGAGACTTTGCGCGAAAAAGATACTGTAGGTACATTATTTTGGGTGATGGACCAAACCAAAACGCCCATGGGCAAGCGCCTGCTGCGCAAGTGGATGGAAAATCCCCTGGTCAGCGC
>JAITMW010000164.1 GCA_031277155.1 Clostridiales bacterium
GATGCTTAAATTTTCCTCAAGCGCAGTTGCTATGAGCAATCTGTCGAAAGGGTCACGGTGTATCAAGGGCAGTACAGACAGACGCTCCAGATGCTCATCTTTGATTGGCAAAATAGGAAATCCATTATTCCTTACGAGATTTCTAAATCCAATAAAGCCGCCGTCAAAGCTATATTTGCCTATAGCCATTTTAATGGAGACTTCCCACAATGATATAACGCTAATGCAACTTTTGCCATTTTCGATTGAATCAATTGTGTCTTTAGTCAATTTTTCTCCTTTTAGAAACCAAAGGAGGGCATGAGTATCTAATATGTGCTTCATTCCATATACTCCTTCAACTCTTCAAGCGGGGCGTCAAAATCATCAGCTATCCACATTTGCCCTTTGCCCGAACCAAAAACAGGGCGCGCTGTTGTTTCGGGCTGGGAAGCTGATGTGACCATTTCTTTCACAATGACACTGATTGCTTGTAATGTGTGCGAAGGAAGCAATCGGATGTCTTCAATCAATTGCTCTCTCGTAGTCATTTATTTAACCTCCTGCTCTCCATTTAAATTCATCTTTGAAGTCATGAAAGCACATGCTGCAAACCCAGTGACGTTGTTGTTCATCTGTCGAGCAATAGCCACTATGAAGGTCTCCATCGTATGCGCTAATCTTTGTCTGGCAAAATGAACAATGCTCATGTTCCCAAATTTCGGAGAATGGGGCATAGCGGTCAATATACCGCAGCTCTATTTCCGACAGATATTTTTCTTGCCCCGTTCGACGCCAATCAGACTTGGGCACCAATTTATACACCGCCTAATTTCAATTTTTTGATAACAGTCATCACCTGCATGTTTCTTGATTTTTCTCATAATCCAGCTATCAAGGCAAGGGTGGTCTGCAAGGCATCCATTCCCTCGCGGTTAAAATGATGCGGCCGGGTTGGGAATTCATTTAAGGCGCGGCCATGCTCGTCAACCAGATAATCTATATCCCATTGAATTACCATTCCGGAATTGGGGAGGGCGAAGAATGTCAGCCATGTGGATGTATACGCGCCGCTAACAGGCTGGCCCACAAGGGTGGCGAAACCCATTTCTTTTGCCTGACGTGCAAACATGGCAGAGCTTGATACATTAATTTCGCCGGTCAAAAGCCATATCTGCCCGCCAAAAGGGGTATGCTCGATATTGCGCAGCCCCATTCTCCCAAGGGATGCTTGGTCAATATGGGCCAAACTTGTGTCAAATCTCATGCCATGGGATAGGTTATGTAAGTCGTCATGATTGAGATATGGCAAATCATATGCTTCCAGCAATTGGCCTATTGTGAGCAAATCATCACTTTGGGGTATAAACTGCGGCGTATGCCCCTTTTCCGTAAAATGCAACTGTGCCAATTCATTTCCCCTCTCGCTGTCCACATGCAGGCTGTATAAAGGCATGTCGGGCATATTGTCCCTGTCATACCATAGGGGATACATAATCATCATTCTCGCAAAATCCAAAATCCCGCCCGGATTTTCCCTAATGTCAATAATCAGATGGTCATAGTCTTGAATTTGCCTGTAAAAGTCTATCAACTCGCTTCTAAAGGGCGATAGTTCCGGCACGCCAAAAGTGCTTATATTGAGATAGGCTATCCTGCCTTCTTCCAGAATCTCTGTCCTGACTACGGGCGGAAAGGTTGGCTCGCCCAGATTTGGCTCTGCGCGGAAAATAAAGCGAAAAAGGGCGGGGTCTTCTTCCGCAAGGGTATTGAAGAGGTCTTGCTGTCCTCTATAAAAATTGGAGGATTCTTCGCTCCATGCTATTCGGGAATTTAAAAATGTCAGGGGATATCTGCTTATGTTCACATGAGCATATCGGGTGCCTATATGATTGAATCCTCTAAAGCCTAGGGAATCTGAATGAGCAAACATTGCAAAATGGGCAAAAAATTCATGGGTAATGATGCTCCAAAATATATGCTCGTCAAATGCGGGCATATCCCCGGGGGCAATGCCAAAATATGCCGCCACATCCTGCAGCGAATATGGATAATTTTCTATTATGGCCCTTGTTTCCTCGGCCAGCGCCAATATGTCTATGCTTCCCGTCCCTATGGGTACGACCACCCACCGCCCTTCAATAAATTCAAATTCAAAGGGGAAATTGCCGGTGCTTCTCTCTGCCAAGCCAAAATATGGGAATGTGTCCAGCATCAGCTGCACCATATAATCAAAGTCATACAGCGCGTCGTCTTTAGAAAGCCTTTCGTCGCCGCAAGAAGCCAGCATAAACAAAGCCGCCGGTAAAATAATGAATAGCAAAGCCAATTTTCTTTTCATAGGCTAATCCCCCGCCTCCTCCGGCGCCTGGGTGAAATATCCGCAGGTTTTATCATCCGCGCAGGCAATTTTCTTGCTCTTTTTGGTGCCTTTTTCCACCAGGGGTTGGCCGCAGCGCGGGCAGGGCTGGCCTGTGGGGCGGTTCCAGGACATAAATTCGCAAGGGGGGTCGGCCTGATTATTTTCGCAGCCATAATATATGCGGCCCTTTTTCGTCTTTTTGATTTGCACCCGGGCGCCGTTTTTGCAGATGGGGCAATCGCAGCCCGCGTCTTCAAACAGGGGCTTTGCGTTGCGGCAGTCCGGAAAGCCGGGGCAGGCCAGAAAGCGGCCATAGCGCCCGAACTTTATCACCATATTGCGGCCGCAGTTTTCGCAGATGATGTCGGTTACTTCGTCGCGCACCTCAATTTCGCCGATGTTTTCCTCGGCAATTTTCAGCTTTTCCGTGAAAGGCGGGTAAAATTCGCGCATGACGTCCTTCCAGGCAATTTCGCCCTCTTCCACCCGGTCCAGGGTCTCCTCCATATTGGCCGTGAAGTCGATATTGACGATTTGCTCAAAATGCTCCGCCATGATATTGTTGACAATTCCCCCAAGCTCCGTTGGATACAGGGCCTTTTGCTCCTTTGTGACATAGCCGCGGGCGGTTATGGTGGATATCGTTGGGGCATATGTGGAGGGGCGGCCGACGCCGTTTTCTTCCAGGGCTTTAACCAGCGAAGCCTCGGAATATCGCGGCGGCGGCTGGGTAAAATGCTGGCCGGGCGTAATCTTCACCAGCTTTAGCTTTTCGCCCACAGAAAGCTCCGGCAGGGCCTTGCCGGTTTCTTCCTCGTCTTCCTTGCTGAGATAGACCTTTTTGTAGCCCTCGAATTTTAGGACAGAGCCTGTGGCGTTGAAAATTTGCTTGTTGTTTTCGATTTTGGCGGCCACGGTGTCAAAGATTGCGGGGGTCATTATGCTGGCGAGAAAACGCCGCCAAATCAGGCGATACAGGCGATATTGGTCCCTCGAGAGGCTGTCCTTGATTTCCTCGGGATTAAGATGCACATAGCTGGGCCTTATGGCTTCGTGAGCGTCCTGAGAGCCGCGCTTTGCCTTAACTTCGGGCTTTGATTTCAGGGCGTATGCCTCGCCGAAGTTGGAGACCACATATTCGCGCCCGGCCGTAAAAGCCTCGTCGGCGATGCGGGTGGAATCCGTGCGGATGTATGTCACAAGGCCCACGGTGCCGTGGCCGCCCACGGTGATGCCCTCGTACAGCTGCTGGGCAATCATCATGGTTTTGCGGGTGGCAAAGTTAAGCTCTCGCCCGGCTTCCTGTTGCAGCGTGGATGTGGTGAATGGCGGGTTTGGCTTTCGCGTGCGCTGGGATTTTTTTACATCCTGCACCACAAAGTCGCCCTTTTCGACGGCTTTTAACACCTTGTCGGCGTCTTCTTTGCTGGTCAGCTTCTTTTTCTTGCCGTCCTCGCCGTGATATTTGGCCTCAAACTGCTTTTTTTTGGCATTTGCCAGTATGGCCTCAATTGTCCAATATTCCTCGGGGATGAAATTTTCAATTTCCTCTTCCCGGTCGCAGATGATTTTAAGGGCTACAGACTGCACACGCCCCGCGGACAGGCCCTTTTTGACCTTCTTCCATAGGAGGGGCGAAATTTTATAGCCCACAACCCTGTCCAGCGCGCGGCGGGCCTGCTGGGCGTCCACCAGATTCATGTCCACGGCGCGGGCCTCTTTGACGGCCTTTTTCACGGCCTGGGCCGTAATTTCGTTGAAGGTGATGCGGGCGGTCTTTTCGGGCTCTACCTTCAGGGCATGTATAAGATGCCAAGAAATGGCCTCGCCCTCTCTGTCGGGGTCCGTGGCCAGATATACCATTTTGGCGGCCTTGGCCTCTTTGCGCAGCTTCGCCAAAAGCTCGCCTTTGCCGCGGATGGTGATGTATTTTGGCTCGAAATCGTTATCGGGATTGATGCCCAGTTCGCTTTTTGGCAAATCCCGCACATGGCCCATGCTGGCCTCGATTTTATAGGACGAGCCAAGGAACTTTTTAAGGGTTTTGGCCTTTGCGGGGGATTCTACAATCACCAGGTTTTTGGATTTTGTGTCTTTTTTTGACATTTGAATCACTCTTTCTTTATCGGTCACGATTTAATATATTTTTGGCCGGGCAGTCTTTTGATATGGCCGGCAAGCTCCATATTTAACAATATTGTATTCACAACCGCGATGTTTAGTCCCGTTTTGTAGACAATATAATCCACAGAGCAGGGGTCGTAATTTAAACAATCATACACCAAAGTTTCGTCGGATGCAAGGGGAATTTTTTGCGGTGGCTGCTGCGGTGGCGCGGAATGGTTGATTTTTAGGGCCAAAAGAAGGTCTGCGGCGGATGTTAAAATATGCGCGCCCTGTTTTATAAGCTCGTTTGTGCCGGAGCTTTTTTTGTCGGTGATTTTGCCGGGGACGGCGAAAACATCCTTGCCTTGGGCAAGGGCGTGGTCCGCGGTGGTGAGGGTGCCGCTTTTTGTGCCGGCCTCCACCACCGCAAGGATGTCCGCCATGCCCGCAATTATGCGGTTTCTGGCGGGAAATGACCAGCGCTGGGGCATAAAGCCCGGAAGAAATTCTGTCAGCAGGCAGCCTTCTTCTGCGATTTGGCCATAAAGCCGCCTGTTTGACGGCGGATAGCAAATATCTATGCCGCAGGGCAGCACGGCGGCGGTTTGGCCGCCCGCAGCAAGGGCGGCCTCATGGGCGCGGGCGTCCAGGCCCCGGGCCATGCCGCTGATGATGGCCACACCTGCCGCGCAAAGTTCTGTGGCCAGCGTTTCGGCCACGCGGCCGCCATAATGGGTGTTGTCCCGGGTGCCAATGATGGCCACGGCCGGCGTTTCCGGATTTGGCAGCTGCCCTTTGACAAATATTGCCAAAGGAGCATCGGGAATATTCGCAAGACGAGGGGGATAATCGGCATTTTTGTATGTAACGAAGCGGGCGCCGTCTTTTAGGGCATCGCGGGTGCTGTTTACCAGCTTTTCCAGATAGCCCATATTGGCGCGGGAGGCGATTTTTGCGTCATTGGCATTGCGAAAGGCGTCCTCAGCACAGCCATGGCGCGCCAGATGCTCCCATGGATTGTGCAATTCCAATGAGGCAAGCCATAGAATGAAGGCGTCGCGGCGCGTCATAGGCGGCCCCTTGCCTGCCCCAGGGCGGCTTCAAAGGCGGCGAGGCTTCTTGAGGCAATCAATTCTTCGGGAAAGCCAATTTCTGTAAGCAAATCAATGGCCAGGGCAAATTCGCCCACATTGTAGCATATATGGGCATCGGAGCCAACGACAATCGGCACGCCGGCCTCTGCGCAAAGCTGTGCAAGATGGCGCTCTGTTTTGGCTTGATGAGGGCGAGAGCGCAGAGTTTCGTTGTTGATTTCAAGCATTTTGCCGTGGCGCTTTGCGGCGTCCACAACCGCGGGCCAGTGAAATTCCAGGCCGCAGCGGGTGGGGTGCCCCAATATGTCAACATTTTTCCGGGCCAGCACATTGATGTACATTTGCGTGTTTTGGTTGACTGTCCCGCCGCGGTGGCCGTGGAAATAGTGCAGGGAGGCAATGACCATATCCTTGGTATTTAGGATAAAATCGGCGTAATTTTCGGATTTTACGAGGCTGTTGCGGGCTATTGGCATCTCGCTGCCCGCCAGTGTGCCGTCAAAGTCCACAATGTCAATTTCAACACCCTTAAACACGCGCACGCCGCCCATGATTTTTGGCAGATTTGCGGGTTTTAGGTGGTTTTCCAGGTTATATTCGCGCCCCGGCTGAAACCACGACAATTGCAGCCCGAAATGGTCTGTGATGGCTATGGCCTCCAGCCCTTTTTCAGCGGCTATTGTCACATTTTCCGCGATGGTTGAATATGCGTGGGCCGTGTGGATTGTGTGGGTGTGGCAGTCTACTTTAAGATTGTACATTCTGCAAGTCCTCCGGGAGTGTTTTGGCATTATACGGCGGGCGAGCAAAGCTCGCCCCTACGGGGTGGTGCTATATTCTCTTGTAGGGGCGAGCTGTGCTCGCCCGGTCTTTGACCGCATCCATCAAAGACATTATTCATTCGCTTTATTTCGGGCGAGCAAAGCTCGCCCCTACAGGGCAGCCGGACTCTTCTGTAGGGGCGAGCTTTGCCCGCCCGCTGTCAAGGGCCTAATGCAATATCAGCGACACGGCAAAATCCACAATGTCGTCGCCATAGGTTTCATGCTCTATATCCGGCGTGATGCCTATGCCGTGTACGGTTTCGCCTGCTGGCGTCTCAATCAGGATGACGGTGGCGCGCACCGCAAAGCCGCCGCGCAGGGGCAATGTGGCCTGGCCGATGCCTTTGCCATATGTCAGCGCACCAATGGTGGTCACATTGTCAAGATTTTCCGTTAAGGCCATTATTAGTCCCTCCGACGCGCTGGCGGTACGCTCGTTTTGCAAAATTTTAATGCTTTCAAAGTCAAAAAATCTGTCCCCGCGAGAATTTCTTTGATTCCCAAAGACATTCCAGCCAAAAAGATGCCATCGGGCCGTCTCAAAGCCTACGATGTCGCCGCGCTCCAAAAAAAGGTCCGCGATGGCTTGAAAATCGTCCAGCACGCCCCCGCTGTTGCCGCGCAAATCCAGTATAAGATTGTCAAAACTATTGATTTCTTCCTGATTCTCAAAAACAAAGTCGCGCACATATGGCGAAATATTGGGCAGGAAAAGATAACCCACACCGGGCGCAGCCTCGAAAAATTCGGCGGCGGCGGCACGTGTGCGCACACGTTCGACAGCGTCCTGGCGCATTGTCGGCGTGTATTGATAAGTATATACATCGCCGTCAACCATGCGAATTTGCTGGGTGACGATGGATATCACGAGATTGTCAAAATTGCGGATATAGCTTTCGGGCGTAATGCCATGGGCTGCAAACAGCTCGTCCAGCGTGTCTGTGTGGATATAATGGTGCGCTATCAGATTTTTAAACAACAGGTAGTCAAAATTTTGGTAAATTAAGGCAGACAGGCCGGCTACAAGCAGAGCAATCACTGACAGGGATATTATTTTAAAGCGCAGATAGCTTCTGCGCAGGCGCTCTATGGCCGAATGATGTGGCTTTCGCTTTCTTTTGTGAATTTTAAACATGGGACACCGCCTTTCTCTTTACATTATAATGCCAATGTGATATTATTGCAACAAGCATAATTGAAAGCATTGTTGATTGGGGTGACGATTTTTGGAAAAAGAACGCAAATACAGGCTTATTGCGCAAAACAGAAAGGCGCGGCATGATTATTTTATCGAAGAGACCTTCCAGGCGGGCATCGAGCTTTTTGGCATGGAGGTGAAATCCCTGCGGGCGGGGCGATGCAATTTGGTGGACAGCCATGTGGAATTTAAAAACCGCGAGGCCTTTGTGGTTAATTTGCATATCAGCCAATATGACCATTCCACGGTCGAAAGGGATAAAAAAGACCCAACACGCCGCCGCCGCCTGCTTTTGCACAGGCGGCAAATAAATCGGCTGATGGGGGCTGTGACAAGGGATGGATATACCGTTGTGCCGCTGAAAATTTATTTTTCGGGGCCCTTTGTGAAGGTGGACATTGGGCTGGCCAAGGGCAAAAAGCTGTATGACAAAAGGCATGACATCGCAAAGCGCGATGCGCGGCGCGAAACCGAAAAGCAATTTAAGGTGAAAAACTTATAATTGACAAGCCCCGGTCACTGTGATATCATTGTGAAAATGGGAACAAATACAGAGACGAGGTGCTGTTTTAATGAAGAAATATTTATGGATGATATTGACGATTGTGATTGTGGCCGGTCTGGCCGCATGTGTGCCTGCCGGCGGCGGCGGCGGCGGAACCATAATTGTGGACGGCGAGGCAGTTGCCGGGCCGGGTGTTCAGCAAGCCGCACCGCCACAGGACGGCGCGGTGGGCGGCGAGGCCGTCGGGGCCCCCGCCGAACAAGCACCGCCGGCCGGCGGCATCCTTGGGCTGCTTTGGCCATTTTTGCTGATGATGGTTGTGGTGTATTTTCTTATAATGCGTCCGCAGCGCAAGCAGGCCAAACAAACCAGAGAAATGCAGTCGGCCTTGGGTGTTGGCGACAATATAATGACAACCAGCGGACTTTTCGGCAAAATAGTCAGTGTGGGCACGGATTGCTTCGTGGTAGAGTTTGGCGAAGGCGGCCGCAGCATCAAAGTGCCGATTCGCAGAACCGACATTGCGGGCGTCAAGTCCCCCGTGCTGACGCCGCCGCCTAGGGGCGAGGAAGTTATTGACGATAAGAAGAAGAGATAATTAGTAGGGGCGAGCTTTGCTCGCCCGCGTTTTATATTCCAAAATGTGATAGCCCTCAGCGGCTTGTAGGGGCGAGCTTCGCTCGCCCGCTGTCAAGCCTCAAAGGGTCCCGGGCCTCAATATCTGCCCAAAGATTGATAATTTCAACTCCCAATTTTTCCGCATAATCAAAAGTATGCTTTGTGCCGCCCTCCTTGTGGCCCAAAAGGCCGATAAGGCGGGCGCTGCTGTCAACCAGATAGCGGTTGCGCTCGTGATAGCTGCCGCGTATATACCCGGAATTAAGCACAACAATAGAGTCCGCCATGCGCAAAATATTGTCATGGCGGCTTCTCCATTTTTTGCTCCATTTTTTCTCCTGCCCGGCAAAGGGCACAATGCTTATAAGGGAAATTTCCGCGGTTGTGTCATGCTTTATGCCCATAACCATTTCCGCGGCAATAATGTCAAAACCCATGGCCATGCCGCTGTAAAAAGTTGTAAACCCGGCAGAAATGGCGTCTGTTATGGCCGATTTCAGCACATCCCGCATAATGTCGCCCAAATATGAATCATCCATGTCAAAATGCGCAGACCTGTGGCCGGAAAAGCAACAGCACTTGTGCTTGTCAATCATGTCCGTTCCCTTCGTTAATCATCGAAATTATCTCATGTATCGTAAACATGCGGTGGTCAAGCTCCGCAATTTTATCAGCAATTGTGGCCAGCTCGTCACTTAAATTCTGCGGAATGTCGCCGCGGTATTTATAGCGCGCCTTATGCTCCAGCGTGGCCCAAAAATTCATTGCCTCTGTGCGTATCTGGATTTCCACCGTCACATCCTCCGTTTTGCCCGAGAAAAAGACGGGAATTTGAACAACCAGGTGATAGCTGCGATAGCCGCTGCGCTTGGGACTGCTGATATAGTCCTTCTCCTTGAGGATGTTCACGCCGGGCATAGAGCGTATTATGCCCGCCAAAAAATATATGTCTGTGGCAAAGGGGCAGATGATGCGCGCGCCGGCGATGTCTTTCAGATGCTTTTTGGCGTTTTCCGCCGTGATGTCCAGGCCCATCTCATGCAGCTTTTGCGCGATGCTTTCGGGGGCTTTTATGCGGCTGTGGATAAAGTCGATGGCCCCTTTTTTTTGAAAATTGCTTAAATCTTCGTGAATTATGCCCAATTTTGTCATCAAGGTGCGCAGACCCCAATCATAGACGGGCAAAAGCGCCTTCAGCCTCTCAAATTCTTCGTTGCTAAAACGTATGGCCATATATTACCTCCGAAATCACAACAGGTTTGCCATAAAAATGCTGACGAAAGCAAAATAGATAACCAGCCCGGCGATGTCCTTGATGGATGTTATTATCGGAGCCGAGCCCGCCGCCTGGTCCATGTTAAAGCGAATCAGAAAATATGGCACGGCAAAGCCCAAAAGCGCCGCCACAGCCATGGTGGCCACCAGCGCCAGGCCAACAGCCAGACCCAGCTGGGGGTTGCCTTGCCAAAGGGCGGCGACCAAGCCCGTAACCGAGCCCATCACAATGCCGATACTTAATCCTACGCCAATCTCCTTGGCCAGATGCCTAACAAAACTTTTCATCTGGATATGGCCCAGCACCACGCCCCGGGCAAAAATTGTGGAGGATTGTGTGCCTACATTTCCGGCCATACCCATTATGAGAGGTATAAAGACCGCCACCGCGGCAACGGATTGCAGGGTTTGCTCGAAGCCGTCAATAATTGCCCCGGTTAAAAAGCCGAAGACCAAAGTTATCAGCAAAATAGGCACGCGGACGCGCCAAATTCTCCAGAGATTGCCGTTTACGAGCACCTCGCTGCGGTCCGCCTCGATGCCGGCGGCATCGGCAAAGCCGGCGTGGTCAAGGATGTCCTCCGTGGCCTCTTCAACAAAAATGTCAACGGCGTCGTCAATGGTTACAATGCCCACAATGCGCCCCTCTTTGTCAACAACGGGTATGGCCAGAAGGTCAAGCTCTTGTAAAGTCTTGGCCACTTCCTCCTGGTCGTCTCCGGTAAAGGCGGATATGGTCTTTTTGGACATAATATCGCCGATGATGGCGCCGCTGTCGGCCACAAGCAGGTCTTTCAGCGAAAGCACGCCCTCCAGCTTTTTGGCGTTGTCCGTCACAAACAGGGTATATATGGTCTCTTTGTCGGCGGCTTGGCGGCGTACCTTGTCCAATGCCTGCTGGGCCGTCATGCCCTTGTTTAAGGAGATATACTCGGTGGTCATTATGCGGCCCGCCGTTTCGGCCTCATATCCCATCAAAATATTGGTTGTGGCCCTTTCTTGGGGCGAAAGGGACGCAATCAGCTTTTTTGCCACAGAGGCGGGCATTTCATCCAGCAGCTTTACCCTGTCGTCCGGCGCCATTTCGTTTATGAATTCAATTACGCGCTCGTCCGTAAAAGAGCGCAGCAAATTTTGCGCATGGTCTATATCCAGCTGCTCGAACATGGAAAGCGCGCTGTCCTTGGCAAGCAGGCGAAATACAATCACTTGGTCGTCGTTAGAGAGGTCATAAAAGGCGTCCAAAATCTCTATTTCTTCAGAATTCGCAAGCAGTGTCTTTAGGTTTTCCATGTCCTTGCTTTCGATAAAGGCCATGATTTTTTCGTACAATGTCATAAAACACCTCCCATTATATTGTAGCCTTTTTTACTATATGATTATAACCTTGTACCATGGGCCTGTCAACGTTTTTCTGGAAAAATTATGGTATAAGATCGGAAGAGCA
>JAITMW010000098.1 GCA_031277155.1 Clostridiales bacterium
GGCGAAGGGCGGGATGCCGCCAAAGCGGTTTACATTGCCGGCGCCGGCGTTGTATGCGGCCAGGGCAAGCTCGATATCGCCGTTAAAGCGGTCCAGCATGCGGCGTATATACATCGTGCCGCCGTTGATATTTTGCGTGATGTCGAAGGGGTCGGTGACGCCGAGAGAGGCCGCCGTGCCCGGCATCAGCTGCATCAGGCCCATGGCGCCCGCATGTGACACCGCAAAGGGGTTATAGCTGGATTCCGCGCGAATGACGGCACGGATAAGGTTGGAATCAACCCCGTGGGTGATTGAAGCATCAGATATGGCGCGGTCGATAACGGGGTCAAGGTCCGCGCGGCGCCCGCCGATGGACAAAAATCCCTCAAGCCATTGCTGAAAGGTGAAATTTTCTTCGACAGCAGTGGTGTATGCGGTTGCGTCCCCGTCGATGACAGCCGTGGGCCGCCCTGTGCCTTGGGCACGCTGCGCAGAAGCGGCGCCAAAATGGCGCGCGACATTGGCGTTAAACCGCGCCACAATCTGTTGATGCATGGGATTCGTGCTGTTTGTACTGAAATTGAAATCCACGAAAAATCACCTCATAGACATAATAGCACAAATTTTCACGAATTGCAAGTTTTTTTGGAGGTAGCGAGGTATGAATCAGAGGTCCCAAAGGGTATTGGAATATAACAAAATTGTGGACAAGCTGTCCGCTTTGGCCATTTCCGTCCGTGGCAAGCAGATGTGCAAAGATTTAGAGCCGCTGTCAGACTATTTTGAAATATGCCAAGGGCTGGAAGAAACGGGACAGGCCCTGCAATTTCGTATGATGGCCGGGCAACTGCCCCTGGGCGGCATAAGGGACATCGCGCCGTCACTAAAGCGGGCGGATGTGGGCGGCGTACTCAGCGTTGAGGAAATTTATGGCATTGGCGAATTTATCTATGTCTGCCGCAAGGTGGCAAGCTATGCCAAAAGTGTGGAGCGGCGCGAGGCCCTGTCCGTTGTGGACCCCGCCTTTGAGCAAATTACGCCCATGGCCGCGCTGGAGGCCGAAATAAACCGCGCCATTGCCAACGAGCGGGACGTGGCTGACGATGCCTCTGCCAAACTGTCGGATATTCGCCGCGGCATAAAGGTGTCCCATGGCCGCGTCAACGATGCGCTAAATTCCATAATCCATTCGGCGGCATACAAAAATATGCTGCAAGACGCCGTAATTACCATGCGGGGCGGGCGCTTTTGCGTGCCCATCAAGCAAGAATATCGCGGCAGCTTTCCCGGCATGGTGCATGATATGTCTGGCTCGGGCGCCACGGTTTTTATGGAGCCAATGAGCGTGGTGGAGCTAAACAACAAAATCAAAGAGTTTGAGGCCGAGGAAAAGGAGGAAATCCGGCGGATTTTGGCCATGCTGTCCGGGCGCGTCGCTGAAAATTCATCACAACTGGCCGAAAATTTTAACGCGCTGACATATCTGGACTTCATCTTTGCCAAGGCGGAGCTTGCGCTGGCAATGAACGCCACCGCACCTGTTTTCAACAACGAGGGCGCAATTGACATCAAAAAGGGGCGGCATCCGCTGCTGGACACTGAAAGCGTGGTGCCCACGGACATATATCTGGGCGAGGATTTTACGACATTGCTGATAACAGGCCCAAACACGGGCGGCAAGACGGTGGCGCTAAAGACGCTGGGGCTGTTTACGCTGATGGGCAGCGCGGGGCTGTTTATTCCGGCGGCCTCCGGCAGCCGATTGGCTGTATTTGACAATGTTTTTGCCGACATAGGCGACGAGCAATCCATAGAGCAAAGCCTTTCAACATTTTCGGGGCATATGACCAACATCGTCCAGATTTTGGAAGAAATGACGCTGGACAGCCTGGTGCTTTTTGACGAGCTGGGCGCGGGAACAGACCCCACAGAGGGCGCGGCGCTGGCAATTTCCATCATACGGCATCTGCTGGCGCGGGGCATACGCACCGCTGTCACCACACATTACAGCGAGCTAAAGATTTTCGCGCTGTCAACCGACGGCGTGGAAAACGCGGCTGTGGAATTTAATGTGGAAACCCTGCGCCCCACATATCGTCTGCTTATTGGCGTGCCCGGCAAATCCAACGCCTTTGCCATTGCAAAGCGGCTGGGCCTGCCCGAGGGCATAATCGCATCTGCGCGGGATGTGCTGACTGGCGAAAATATCCGCTTTGAGGACGTTATTACTGACCTTGAGATTTCGCGCAAGCAGGTGGAAATTGAGGAAGAGCGCGCCGCGGGTCTGCGTAAAGAGGCCGAGAGGCTGGCGGCTGATTTGGATAATCAAAAACAGCGGCTGGAGCGCAGCAAGGAAAGGGTGATGGAGGAGGCGAAGAAAGAGGCGCGGGCGGTTATATCCAAGGCCAAGGACGAGGCCGACGGCATAATTCGCGAGATGCAAAAAATCAAGAAGGATGGGCTAAACTTCAAGGAAATTGAGCAGGGGCGGCAAAAATTGCGCGAAAGCCTTTCGCAGTTGGAGGAAACCGGTGTAGCAATTCACCCGAAGTTGACGCTGAAAGAGGTGGACAGGCCCTTAAAGCAGGGTGATGAGGTGTATATCAATTCGTTGGGCCAGCGCGCCGTGATTATCAGCGTAAATTCCGCGGCCACCGAGGCGCGGGTGCAGTTTGGCGCCATGGAAACCAAGCTCAGGATGGATGATTTGCGTTTGGAAATTGGCAAGAAGGACAAAAAGAGGGAAGCGGGCGGCATTGCGGCCGGCGCAGGCGCAATTGTAAAATCATCCAAGGCCATGAGCGTTTCGGCAAAGCTGGATTTGCGGGGGCGTTTGGTGGAAGAGGCTTTGGAAGAACTTGGAAAATATCTGGATGATGCCTATTTGGCGGGCATGAGCAAAATCGAAATTGTGCATGGCAAAGGCACAGGCGCCCTGCGCGCCGCCGTGCAGCGGGAATTGCGAGGCCATCCGCATATAAAAAGCTATCGCCTGGGAGAATTTGGCGAAGGCGACAGCGGTGTTACTATTGTAGAATTACATTAAGGGTGAGGATATGGAAATTAAAATCATAAATTACGAAGCGAAATATCGCGACGACATGCTGTTTTGCTATCTTTCGGCCAAGGACGCGGCGGGCAGAAACGCGCCGGAGAACTTTCGCGCGCCCACTTTGCGGGATGATTTGCTGGATATCGAGAAGTATTATATTTCTAAGGGCAACCCCTTTTGGCTGGCGATTGACCGTGATGACCGCGTGGTGGGCACCATGGCTTTCACATTGCTTAACAATGAAGAGCTGCGCCTTAGCCGCTTTTTTATCAAGCCGGAGCTGAAAAGGCGCGGCATTGGCGGCCGCCTTCTCGACCAAGTGGAAAACTTTGCCAGGCAGACGGGCGTTAAGAGAATTTACGCCAGATTTGCCATTTGGTATGAAGGCGCCGACAAGTTTTATGCGGCCAAGGGCTTTGATTACAGGCGGTATGACGGGCATTTGATAACCATGTCAAAAGAGCTGCAGGGCTAATCAATGATGGATATGGCGGCCAGCCCGCTTTTCATCACCATTTTTCTGGCCAGGGGCTGATAGATGAAGGGGCGCTTGAAATATTTGGAAAGCAGCTTCAGCCGAATTTTGCGCGTACCCCTGCGATACGGCCAATATGGGTCATCTCCCCGCGCGTTAAAGCATTGTGACAGCAGATATCCGCTGTCAATGGCATAGCTGATACCTTCAAGCGAGCTTGGGCTTATAAAACCGGCGGCTTCACCAATCAAAAAGGCGTCCTTGCCGCCATAACAATAGTTTCGCGGGCCAAAAGGACGCAGGGCAAGGCAGGCCTCGGTTTTTACGGGGTTGTCCAAATGAAAGCCGCGAGGCGCCAGCTTTTGCTTCAGGGTCTCAAAGCCCTGCTTGCCTGTTTTCACAGGAAATGCACCGCCGAAGATAAAATGGCTGTCCTTTGTCAGGCCCCAAGCGTAGGAATCTGTGATGTCGGGGTCGAAAATGCAGGAATAAAACGGCGTGTCATGAAAATTCGCAAACCATTGCTGTATTGCCAGATAGCTGTGGATTTTGAAATCCGCAAACAGCGCGCGCCGCACAATCGAATTTGCGCCATCGGCCCCAACTATACGGCGCGCCCAAATGGTTTTGCACGCGCCGTCCGATGTGTATATAATACGAAATCCGCCGTTTTCGCGCGCGATATCTGTGCAAGTTGCGCCACTGTCCACTTCGACATGTTGGGGGATTTTGCCGACAAGCCACATGTCAAATTTATGGCGGTCCAAATTAATATAATGGCGTTGATAATGGCGCGTCAAATTGGATTTTAGGTCAATTGTGCGCACGGCAAAAATTTGCGGGTCAACCAAAATTTCCTTTGGCAATGTCATATTGAAACGCGAAAGGGCCCTTTGTGCGTCGGGTGCCAAAAGCCCGCCGCAGGGCTTTTGGAAGCCGTCGTTTGCTTGCGGTATTTTTTTGTCCAAAGCAATTGTCTTAAATCCCTTGTCCAGATGGGTCGCAAACAGTGCGCCGGCCGGCCCAAGGCCGATTATTGCAATATCATATGACCTTTGCATCACCTATACACGCTTTTTCTCTGGCGGGGTATACATTGGCAGGGGCGGTCTTTCGGCTATTTCTTCGGCGCTTTTCATATTGAGAAGCATATTGCTTTCTTTTTTGGATGCCGTCATATTACAATTGCCGGAAAACGCCGCACCCGCTGAAATTTCCAGGGTAGAGCATTTGATGTCGCCGTTTAGCACACCGCCTGTGCGGATTTGCGCGGCCTCGACAGCCTCGACATTGCCTTTGACATTGCCTTTTATAATCAGGGCCTGACTTTCGATATTTCCAAGGATATTGCCTGCTTCATCAACGATGACAAGGTCATTTGTGGATATGTTGCCGACAAAATAGCAGTTTATCGTAATTTTACCAACACCTGACAAATTACCGTCCTTAAATGTAAGCCCTTCGCACAACACAGAACCCACTTCCTGTGGTATGGTTGCTATTTCTTCTTTGACATTTTTAAAGCGCTTCATGGGCGTATGCCTCCTCTTTTCTGATGGAAGAATCCTCTTCCCTGATATGGCTTGCTATATACATTCTATACTATTTTGCCAGAAATTACAAGGCATATTTAAAAAATATTAAGAAGTTGTTAAAAAAGTTTTACATGCAGGTTCTTATATGCAAAATCTTCGCGAAAAAATTGTATTGATAAATATGCCGAGATAGTGTAAGATGGATGTATACAATTTTTTAATGAAGGGAGATGCGCCATGCCGGTATTGGATTTTGATTTTGTATATCTTCCGGAGGGCAAAACAGAATTTGCCAACGCCCACATCACTCTCAACATTATACAGCGCGACGCAGAAGATTATTGCTATGAGGTTTTGGTTGCCGCCACGGACGAAATAAGCCAGGCAGACATTGCAAAAATTGTTGACGAACTTGAAAAAAGAAGATTTAAAAAAATGAACATCGACATTGAAAAAGATTGCAAAATTACTGTTACAACATCCGCGAAAGGGAGGGCATAATGACCTATCAAATCTCTGTTGAGGAGATGGCGCAAGATTTAAATCTTAAAAATTTGACGCAGGAAATCGACATAAGCCAAAAAATGCTGCGAAACGCCAAAATAAACAGGCCGGCATTGCAGCTTGCGGGATTTTTTGACTTTTTTGACGCAGACCGCCTGCAAATTTTTGGCATGGTAGAATATACCTATCTAGAGCGCATGGACGAAAAATCCCGCGACGAAATATTCGCAAAGCTGCTTTGCTGCAACATGCCGTGTCTGGTGTTGTGCCGCGACCTGGTTCCATTTCCCGAAATGATGAAATATGCCACGGCAAACGACGTACCCATCCTTAAAAGCTCTGACAGCACAACGGATTTCATTGGAGAGGCCATACGCTGGCTAAAGGTCAAATTGGCACCCAGGGTTACGATGCATGGTGTTCTGGTGGATGTTTATGGCGAGGGCATGCTGATTATCGGCGAAAGCGGCATAGGCAAAAGCGAGATGGCTCTTGAGCTTATCAAGCGCGGGCACAGGCTTGTGGCGGATGACGCCGTGGAAATAAAGCGCGTGTCAAACCACACTTTGGTTGGCTCTTGCCCTGAAATCATCCGCTTTTTCATCGAAGTGCGCGGCATAGGCATCATTGATGTGTCCAAAATGTTTGGTGTGCAGGCCATCAAAGAAACACAGAATATTGACCTTGTGATACAACTGGAAATGTGGGACAACAAAAAGGAATATGACCGCCTTGGCCTGCATGATGAATATATGGACATTTTGGGCAACAAAGTGGTGTGCCAGACCATACCCATTCGCCCCGGGCGCAATTTGGCCATGATTGGGGAAAGCGCGGCTGTTAATCACAGGCAAAAGAAGATGGGATATTCTGCCGCAAAGGCACTTAGCGACAGATTGGCGCAAAAGCGAAACAAGGAATTGCCCAAGGGTATTGTGGATTGACATGAAATCGAAAGCGAAAGTAGGGATATTGTGAGGATTGGCGTGGATTTGGGCGGAACCAACATTGCGGCAGGCATTGTGGACGACGACGGCAAGGTTTTGGCCAAAAAGTCGGTTGCGACACAGGCGCAAAAAGGCCCCGACGTTGTTTTGGCGGATATTTTGCGCCTGTGTAAAGAGCTTATGGGCGAAAGCGCCGTCCCCGTGCGGCATGTGGGCATTGGTATTCCCGGCACTGTCAATTCTTCCCGGGGCATGGTGCTGATGGCGCCCAATATCAATTTCAAAAATGTCCCTGTTAGCCAAGAGATGTCGCGGCTGCTAAATATCCCCGTCTATCTTGATAATGACGCCAATTGCGCGGCGTTGGGCGAAGCCAGATTTGGCGCAGCCAGGGGCAGCCAAAATTCCATCACCGTCACCTTGGGTACAGGCGTTGGCGGCGGCATAATAATCGGCGGCAAAATTTATACCGGCACATTTTTTGGCGCCGGCGAAATTGGCCACCAAATTATCCGTGCGGGCGGCAATGTGTGCGGCTGCGGGCAGCGCGGCTGCTGGGAGGCCTATGCTTCGGCGGCATCCCTGATACGTCAGGCGCGGCGGTGGGAACACAGGATTACAACAAGCATGATTGCCGAAATGGCGGGCGGCGATTTGGAGAAAATTACCGCCAAAATCATCTTTGATGCCGCCGGGGCAGGTGACGGCCTGGCCAGAGAAGTCATTGACGAATATGTGGGCAATCTTTGCATTGGCCTTGGCAATCTTATCAACATTTTCCAGCCGGATGTTATGGTCATAGGCGGCGGCGTGTCCGGCCACGGCCAGGGGTTGATTGACGCCATAGAATGTCGTATGCCCGACATGGTTTTTAACGGAGATGTCTTGACAAAATTTGTCATAGCACGGCTTGGCAATGATGCCGGAATTGTAGGCGCGGCGTGTTTAGGAGAATAGTGCATATATGGAAATGTTTGAAATTTTGCAGCAAAGGCTGGGCGCGGGGCATGTTTTGCTTAGAGAGCCCATGAAAAACCACACAACCTTTAAAGTTGGCGGCCCGGCCGATATTTTTGCAATTCCGCGAAATGTGGACGAGCTGACATTTGCCATACAGGCTTGCCGCAATGCTGATTTTCCATATTTTGTCTTGGGTAATGGCAGCAATTTGCTGGTCCGTGACGGCGGCATACGCGGCGTTGTGATATCCACGGCGGCCCTTTGCGAAATATGCCTGCCGGACGACCACAAAATTTATGCCCAGGCGGGCGCCATGATGCCCGATGTGTCGAAATTCGCCCTGGCGCACGGCCTTTGCGGTCTGGAATTTGCCGAGGGCATACCGGGCAGCATCGGCGGCGGCGTTGTGATGAACGCGGGCGCCTATGGCGGCGAAATTAAAGATGTTTTTTGCACGGCGCAGGTGATTGATAAAAATTGCCGGCTGATTGACATAGATTTGCAGTCCATGGACTTTGCATATAGAAAATCCGCGGCGGCGGCGCAGGGTTATATCGTCTGCGGCGTCACAATGCGGCTGGATAAAGGCAGCGCTGCCGACATCGCCGCAAAAATGGCGGACTTTCGCGCGCGGCGGCGGGACAAACAGCCGCTGACCATGCCGTCCGCCGGCAGCACTTTTAAGCGGCCGCCCGGGCATTTTGCGGGCAAGCTGATTATGGACGCGGGTTTGCGGGGCTTTGCTATTGGCAGAGCCGCCGTCAGCGAGAAGCATTGCGGCTTTATTGTGAACAAGGGCGATGCCGTCGCGGCAGACATTTTGTCGTTGATTGACCATGTGCAGTCAGTTGTTATGGAAAAATTTGGCGTGATGTTGGAAACCGAGGTAAAGATTGTGGGAGAGTGAGGACATGGAGCTGCTTATCGTCACAGGAATGAGCGGCGCGGGCAAATCCACCGTGCTGAAATTCTTGGAGGATATTGGATATTATTGCATAGACAATATGCCGCCGGGGCTTATTCCGAAATTTGCAGAGCTTACCTTTCGTCCCGGCGGCGATGTGGAAAAAGTGGCGCTGGGCGTTGACATACGAAGCCGCAGGCTGTTTGAGGATTTTTTTCCGCTTTTGGACACAATGCAGGATGTTTTGCCAAATTATTCCATACTTTTCTTGGAAGCCTCAGACGAAGTTTTGTTAAAGCGCTATAAAGAAACCCGGCGCAATCATCCGCTTTCGCCCGCCGACCGCATAATTGAGGGCATTGGGCGCGAGCGCGAAATGCTGGCAAGGGTCAAGGCGGCGGCGCATCATATTGTCGACACGGGGCATTTTCTGCCGCGGCAGCTGAAAGAAAGAATAAACATGATTTTTTTGGAAGACAGGGATTTCAGCAGCCTTTCGGTCACATTGCTGTCTTTTGGCTTTAAGCATGGTATGCCCCATGATTCTGACATTGTGCTGGATGTGCGCTTTCTTGCGAATCCTTTTTACGACCCGGAAATGAAGCATATGACAGGCAATGACGCTATTGTGCGTGACTTTGTGCTGGACAACCCCGTAGCCAAGGAATTTTTGGCAAAGACCATTGACCTGCTGGATTTTCTTTTGCCGCATTATGTGGAAGAGGGCAAAAATCAGCTTGTGGTGAGCATTGGCTGCACGGGCGGCAAGCATCGTTCGGTGGTTGTGGTCAACCATTTGGCGGCGCATCTGCGGCAGGGCGGATATTTTGCAAATGCGAAGCATAAGGACATCACTGCGTAGAATCAAAAGGGGGAAAAGCATATGTCATTTTCTTCCAAAGTGAAGCGAGAAATTTTTAAGCATATAGGCCCAAGACATTGCAGAATTGCAGAGCTTTCGGCCATCATAGACAGCTGCGGGAAGTTTGCGCCTGTCTTTGAAATCAAAACAGAAAACGGCCTTGTGCGGGCGAAATTCGAGAAATTTACAAGCATGGATTTTAACCGCAATGACGACAACTGGCTTGCCAAGATGATGTTTGCCTGCGGCCCGGCCAATGGGCGGCCCGTCGGCGCCACCAAGAGCGAATGTTGCAAAAAGGCATATGTGCGCGGCGCGTATCTTTCGGCGGGCACAATGGCAAATCCTGCCGGAGCCTATCATATGGAATTTGCCGTAAGTCCCGGCGCCATTGCCCATATCACGGAGATTTTCGCCTTTTTTGGCCTTGCGCCCAAGATCCACAGGCGAAAATCCCAGCAAATCCTGTATTTTAAGGAAGCGGAGCAGATTGCCACGGTGCTTAACATCATCGGCGCCCATGTTGCCCTGATGGAATTTGAAAATTGCCGCGTGGGCAAGGATGTAAATAACGCCATAAACAGGGCGGCCAACGCCGAAGCAGCCAACGCGGACAAGGTTGTGGCGGCATCGGCAAAGCAAAGCAGGGATATATTGGACATACAAAATTTGGTTGGGCTGTCTGTTTTGGATGATGCTTTGGCGCAGGTGGCGCAAATTCGCATGGACAATCCCTTGCTAAGCCTGGAAGGCATTGGAAAAAAGCTGGACCCGCCCATTTCAAAGTCGGGAGTAAACCATAGGCTCAAAAAAATTGCGCAAATTGCGGAAATGTATAGGCGGCAACACGTGAAAGCACAATTTAAAACGGAGGTATAGGCAATGATTAAAAAGACGGTTACGGTAAATTCCAACATGGAGGCGCGCCCCGCGGCACTGTTTGTGCAGGCGGCGTCGAAATTCCAAAGCTCTGTCTTTGTGAAAATCGACAACAATCAGATAAACGCCAAATCCATAATGGGCATGATGTCCATCGGCATTTTGGCGGGACAGCAGGTTACGCTTGCGGCAGACGGCGGCGACGAAGAGGCCGCCATTGCGGAGCTTAGCAAGTTTTTCACTGTATAGGTGGGGCGCCTATGTCGAATTATCATGATGAACAAAATAAAAAAAATATATTGCGCTTGCGGGAGCTGACAAAGACTTTGCCGCCGTTTTTGGGCGAATTTTTCCGAAATAGGGCGGATTATACATCCACGCGCACGCGCCTGGGCTATGCCTATGATTTCAAGCTGTTTTTCAATTTCTTGGTCAACGAGACCAGGGATTTTTCTGCGCGCACACTGGACGACTTTAATCTGGATGATTTTGGCAGGATTACTGTTGACCATATTGAGGAATTTATGGAATATCTTTCTTATTATACAACCAGCCGCGATGGCGCAAAGGGCGAGGTACATGTGCAAAACGAATTGATGGGCAAATCGCGCAAGCTTTCGGCCATACGCTCTCTTTTTGCATATTTTTACAAGAAAGGTAAAATTTCGGCCAATCCGGCGGAACTTGTGGCCACGCCGCCCGCCAAAGAAAAGGCCAAGGTATATCTGGATGTTCACGAAATTGCCAACTTATTGGACGAGGCCGACAGCGGCGAAAACTTAACGAAGCACCAGCAGGCATATCACTCCGTCACGCGCAGCCGCGATGTGGCGCTGTTAAGCCTTTTTGTGGGCACGGGCATACGCATTTCCGAGGCCGTCGGCCTCAATGTCAACGACATCGACATTGAAAACGGCAGCTTTCGTGTGGTGCGCAAGGGCGGTGACGAGGCCGTGCTGTATTTCGGCGAAGAAGTGGAGGAGGCATTGCGCAATTATCTTGCGATACGCGAAAAAACCGTCGCAAAGCCGGGTCACGAAGCGGCATTGTTTTTGTCAATGCAAAATAGGCGCATTACGGACCGCGCCGTGCAAAACCTCGTTAAGAAATATTCTGGTTTAGCGAATAGTCTAAAAAAGATTACTCCGCATAAGTTAAGGACTTCATTTGGCACAAATATGTATCGGCAAACAGGCGACATATATCTTGTGGCGGACCTGCTGGGCCACAAAGATGTCAACACGACGCGCAAATCCTATGCCGACACCAAGCAGGAGGCGGGGCGGCGTGCAGTGCGCGACCTGAAATTGCGCCAAGACGATTGAAGAGGGGATGGTTTTGATGGACAATATTTTTACGAGGCTTGACAAATTTGGCCTGGCCGATGTGCCCAAAGACAAGCCGAATATTTTTGATTTCGAGCTTGATATGCAGGGCGAAAAGGGTGGCGGCGCTTTAAGGGAAGAAGGGGCGGCGCCGTTTGACATTGAAAATTATGTTTACGTCAAGCAGTTTAATTGCCCCGTCTGCGAAAAAAGCTTTACAACCAAGGCCATCAAAGAAAGCAAGCTGCGCGTGATGTCTGTTGAGTTTGACTTGCATCCCGTCTGCCATCCGATAGACCCCAATTTTTATGATGTGGTAATTTGTCCCAATTGTGGATATGCTGCCGTCAAAGATTTTTTCAAAAATATCACGAGTCGGCAGGCGGACATGATATTGGCGGACATTACGCCCAATTATATCGCGCAAAATTATCCCGACCGCCTTGATGTTGACATGGCCATCGAGCGATATGAGCTGGCTTTGCTAAATTCCATGGTAAAAAATGCCAGAAACGGCGAAAAGGCCTATATATGCCTAAAGCTAATGTGGTTTTACAGGATTAAGGGCGATGTTGACAACCAAAGGCTGTTTGCCGAGCTGACGCTGAAAGGCTTTTCTGCCGCGCTTATCAAAGACGACCTGCCGATAATGGGCCTCAACGGCGATACAATTACATATTTGCTCGGCGCGCTTTACATGCTCCTGGACAGCAAAAACAGCGCTTTGAAATTTTTGTCGGATGTGGTGATTTCAAAAACGGCATCGGCCCGCCTTAAAGACAGGGCGAGGGATTTGAAGAATAATATGAGGTAAGCAAAAAGCATAAAAGCGCAAGGGGCGGGAATACAATCACTATTCGCGAAAGGCAACTTTCGCGAATAGTATGCACTATATTTCCCAGGAATTGTAAACAATGCTCTTCTTAAAGAACCGGGCGCGCTGTAAACTTCCCCGTCTCGGTTTTGATGCTTGGATTTGGCATGATGTGGACGAAAGCGATGGGTATGAAATGCCCGCTTGTCCCGCAGCAAAAAACCTAACCCAAAAACGGCTTTCCCGTGACTGCCATCAGCA
>JAITMW010000126.1 GCA_031277155.1 Clostridiales bacterium
GTTGTGGGAATTTCCGCCATGAAAATCGCGCTGGGCATGGGCGCCGATGTGACAATTCTTGACAGAGACCTGGACCGCCTCACCTATTTGGACGACATTTACGGCCAAGCGATTCAAACCATGTTTTCAACGGAATATAATATCGAGCAGGCCATCAAAGATGCCGACCTTGTCATCGGCGCCGTGCTTATCCCCGGCGCCGCCGCGCCAAAGCTGGTAAAGCGCGAGCATCTGAAGACAATGAAGCCCGGCGCCGTAATTGTTGACGTGGCTGTGGACCAGGGCGGCTGCTTTGAGACCACAAAAGTAACCTATCACGATGACCCCGTCTTTGTTGTGGACGGCGTGGTGCATTATTGCGTGGCCAATATGCCGGGTGCCGTCAGCTCTACATCCACCTTCGCGCTGACCAACGCCACATTGGCCCATGGCCTGAAGATTGCCAATATGGGTCTGGAGGCCGCTGTTTTGGATGACGAATGTCTTTTGCCGGGCGTAAATTGCTATGCGGGCAAGCTGACATGCTTGGAAGTGGCGGAATTCTTTGAGATGGAGTACACAGATTTGCGTACATTATTGTAAAATCGCGGCAAAAAATGTCCACCCCAGGAGGTGGACATTTTTTGTATAATTATTCTCCGATAATTTTCACCAGCACCCGCTTGTCCCGCATACCGTCAAATTCGCCGTAAAATATGCGCTCCCAGGTGCCAAAGTCCAGTTTGCCATTTGTCACAGCCACCACCACCTCGCGCCCCATCACAGAGCGTTTTAGGTGCGCGTCGGCATTGTCCTCATAGCCGTTGTGGTCATATTGGCTATGGGGCTTTTCCGGCGCAAGCCTCTCCAGCCAGCGCTCGAAGTCGCGGTGCAGGCCGCTTTCGTTGTCATTGATAAACACGCTTGCGGTTATGTGCATGGCATTAACAAGGCACATTCCCTCTTTTATGCCGCTTTGAACCAAGGCGGCCTCCACATCGGGCGTGATATTGATAAATGCCCGCCTGGTTTTTGTGTGAAACATCAACTCTTTGCGATATGATTTCATCATATTACCTCAATACCCAATTTTTGGATTTACAACATGGGTCAGCGGACGCCCCGCGGCATAATCTACCAAATAGCGCGCAAATTTCTCCGTAATTAAATCTTGAATCATCTCCAATGAATCTCCCCCCGACACATGGGGCGTAATTATCACATTGGGCATACGCCACAGCGGCGAATCTGCCGGCAGAGGCTCCGGATTTGTCACATCCGCGCCAAAGCTGCCCACATGGCCGCTTTTCAGCGCGTCAATCAGCGCGTCCTGGTCAACAGCCGTGCCGCGCCCCACATTAAGCAGCATCGCGCCCTTTTTCATGGCCGCCAGGCGGCTTTTGTCAAAAAGCCCGGCCGTTTCGGCTGTGCCCGGCAGACACAGCGCCACAATATCGGCATTTTTAATGGCCTCATCGATGTCCCCCACGCAAAACAGGCCGTCCGCCCAGGGCGGCATCTCGCTTCTGGGTGTGCGTGACACGCCGTAAACCCGGGCGGCACCCATGGCTTTGCAGCGCTGCGCAAAGGTGCTGCCGATGTCGCCAATGCCGACAACGGTCACTACACTGTTGTACAGGGTATTTATTCTGCCCAGATATTTCCACTGCGCCTGCATTTGCAGCTTGGCATATTCGCCCATTTTGCGCAGCAGCATCAACGCCATTGCGACAAGATGCTCTGCAATGCCGATGCCAAAGGCCCCCGACGAATTTGTCAGAAGCACATGGCCGTCCAGGCCGGTTTCGGGGCGCACATAAAGGTCCACGCCCGCCGTCTGGGTATGCAGCCACTTCAATTTTTTCGCGCCCTGTATCACCTCTTTGGTCACATTGCCAAAAATTACCTCGCAATCCGCAAAAGCCGCCACATTGTCCGCCTTTTCGCACACAATTTCAAAACCTGTGGCCGCGGCGCGAATTTTTGCCAGCCGCGCTTCATTCAGGCCCGGAAAGGCCACGCCAATTTTTCTGATTTCTGTCATAATTCCTCCTTATTATTGCACTTCTATACCAAATGCGCCGGAAATAATGCCGCCGTCAACACCGTATACAGTAACCCTAAAAAAGGCGCCCAAATCCGCGTGATGCGGAAGAAGATGCATGTGACGCTCTCCTGCCGGCACAAAATCGATTAAAAAAATATGCCAAGCCCCGTCGGCATTGTATGTCTGCATGGTCATGAAAAAGTCATAAGCACCCGAATTATAAATGAAAATGTCAAGATTGGCGTCTCCAATGTCCGTATTGACCACGAAGGCGGTGTCGGCAAAAAACCTAAGTTCGTGGGCCTGCTGCGAAGCATCCCGAGAAATGTTGACAGGCACCACCAAATCAGGCGAAGGGATGATGATAAAATCCTGATAATAATAAATCACATAATCCAAATTCGGCGCAATGCGGTCCAGCAGCAGCCCCGCCAAAAAATTAATTCTTACGGCAGCCTCCATTTGGCCCATGGCCGCCAGATTTTCCAGCCCAATAAGGCCTATTATTTCCTCAACCTCGCTGTACTCAAAAAGTGCGCGGGCGGCGGCGCCAAAGGGCAATACCACATCAAGGGTGGATTCGCGCATTAAAAAATCAAAATACGCGGCAATTTCCAGGTTTTCCGCCAGATATGCTATACCGTTATGTGTAAAAAATCCAACAAGAAGCGCCGGCGGCAGCGCCTCTACATAAATATTGTTTAGCACCAGCCCTTTAAGGGACACATTGCCCCACACGCTGGCATCGCTCTCCGACATCATCCTCACAATGCCGTCAACAAAATAAAACAGCCAGTTTTCACCATATACAGAAAATTCCTGTTGGTCCAAAATGTCGGCCTCATACAAAAAGGCGAGATAATTGTGCAGGTGCCCGGCAAATTCTCCCAGGCTAAGGCCCGCGCGATTGAGGTCAGCCAGCAGGTCATACCCATAAGTTTCAATAAAATCAGGCAGCATGTCCGTCAGCAATTGCTGTATCTCCGCTGCCGACGGTATTTCGATTTCGGCATCTGTATTTGCGTAAACATTTTCATTCGTAACAAACATGCCCAGCACAAGCACCATAAAGGCCGCAACAACAGTAAATAATCTGGTTTTCATAATATCCCCCATTTAAAAAGCTATTTGCTAAGAGTATATCACACAACAAGCGATTAATCAAGAAAATTTTGGCTGGATTTGCATGTGAAGATGATGTATAATTGAATATAAAAACAAGGCGGGATACAATGGATTACCAAAAAATCAAGAGGGAAATTTCCGGGCTTTGCACGGCACAGTTGGCGCGCTATCCGGCGGCACAGGCCATAGACCTGCTTAAACTGCTGTTTCAAGGCGAATTTGGCCCCGGGCATCTTATCGCCGACAGCACAAAAAGCAAGAGGCTTTTGGCCAAAGAGCTTTCGGGCTGCCGTCCTGCGGCGGATTTTATTGAGCCTATAGGTTTTGGATTTAACCGCCTGCATTTGGGCGCCATGGACGGCATTGGCCTCTGCTTGGACACCTTTCACAGAATTTTCGAACTTTCCGCATTGTCACAGCACGGCACAACAGAGGGCTTTGCCCACAAGGTTGCGGCTTTAAAAGAGCTTTGCCGCGAAAATGTCCTGCCCTTTGACGAAGACGAAATTGGCAGGCTTTACAGCCAATCCCCCGGCCTTTTTCGCCATAGCGCGGCCTTTCGGGCGGCGCACAATCCCGCGTATCGCGTGGTGAAACAGGAATATTGCCGCCATATCGCCCTTTTGGCCCGCATTGACGCGGCCATATCGCAAAATGCCCGCACCATTGTGGCCATTGACGGGGATGCGGCATCGGGCAAAACCACACTGGGCGGCATTTTGCGAGATATTTACGGCTGCAATGTCCTGCATATGGACCACTTTTTCCTGCAAACGGCGCAGCGCACCAAAGAGCGTCTGGCACAGCCCGGCGGCAATGTAGATTACGAGCGATTTAAAAATGAGGCCCTTTCGCCCCTTTTGGCGCAAAGGCCTTTCGCCTATCGCCCTTATGATTGCCAAATATGGGATTTTGCCGACGAA
>JAITMW010000161.1 GCA_031277155.1 Clostridiales bacterium
TTGCCCATGCCGCATACAAGCACCCTCTTGTTTTTGTAATTCATAATCACCTCAAACATGCTCGGAACCAAGATAAAGAACATGCTCCGACATCAAGACCTGCTCCAAATTATCCCTGATTATTCGGGGGTACAGCGGGAAGTCGCTCTTTATGCTCGCAATGTCAATCCATTCGGGTTCCAGCATGTCAAAATCCGTTTCCGGCAATGGATTGGCCGATTTATCAATTATTTGACAAACAAAGAGAAAATGAACCTTGTGGGCATAATCTCCCCACTTGGCGCGATATTCCTCGTTTGTGGATATTTCCTCATAAATCGCGGCCAGCCTTTCAACAATAATGGTATGGCCTGTTTCCTCAAGACACTCCCGCTTCACCGCCTCTTCAAGGGTTTCATATTGATTTTGCCCGCCGCCGGGCAAATCATAATAGATTGCCCCATTAGGCAAGCCGCTGAGCATCTCGCCGATGGAGTTTTGGCATTTCACTGCCAGCATCTTGCCATTGTCTATTATTAGGGCCTTTGCGGCATTTCTGATGCTCATGCGGCGCACCATCCTATTGAAATCATGCTTACTTGTCGCCATGGTGACCTTTACATGAAATTATTTCTAGATTTTTCTGCTCGTCTATCCTATAAACCAATCGATTAAACTTATCTATTTCGCGGCTATAGCCCTCGACCCATTTCAATTTTTCCGGCCGCCCTATCCCGCCCAGCAATCCATCTCTTTTGATGCTCTTAATCAGCTCGTTTATCTTCCTTAGTTTTTTTCTGTCTGTTTCAAGCCACTCCATATATTCGTACAAACCTTTATCCGTAAAGGAAGTTTTCATAGTTTTGATTCCCTTCGGCGATTCTCAATAAATTCCAGCGCATCATCAGTTTTCATATCTTCCAGGGCCTCAAGTTCGTCCACGGTAAATTCAATTAGCCTACCTTCATCTGCCTGTCGCAAAGAAAGCTCGATTTTATTTCTGTAATTATCGTAAGCCTTTACTTGTTGGCTCATGCCATCACTCCTTATCTATAGAACATATTCCCAATCGCCAAAAACCCAATCAGGCACAGTATGGCTGTAACGATGTAAAAGGTGGCCACAATCTTGGTTTCCGGCCAGCCCATCAGCTCAAAATGGTGATGTATGGGCGCCATCTTAAAGAAGCGCTTGCCGCCCGTCATTTTGAAATAGACCACCTGTATCATCACGGACAGCACCTCGGCCAGATATACAAAGGCCACAATGATGATGAACAGCGGCATTTGTAAAATTATGGCCACTCCGGCAACAAAGCCGCCCAATGCCAGCGAGCCCGTGTCCCCCATAAAGACCCTTGCGGGATATGAATTGAACAGCAAAAAGCCAAGCAGTGCGCCCGCCGCCGCCGCCAGTGCGTATGCCAGCGGGCTGTCCATGGCGAAGGCCACGTATAGGAAAAACAATGATACAAGAAGCGTTACGCCGGAAGCCAGCCCGTCCAGCCCATCCGTGAAATTTGCGCCATTTGCCGTGCCAACGACCACAATCATGATAAAGATGGGGCTAAACCAGGATAGGTCGATATACATCCCCTGTGTAAACGGGATGTAAACCAGGCTGGAGATGCCGTTGATGTTTAGCAGCACCACAAAAACCAGCGACGCAAAAATTTGCAAAGAGAATTTTTGCCACGCGCGCAAGCCCATAGAACGCTTTTTGACAATTTTGATATAATCGTCCAGAAAGCCGACAAAGCCAAAGGACAACATCAGATACATCACAATTTGCCACTGTATGTTAAAGCCGGAAAAGATGCCCGAGGCCACCGCCACCGCCGTGATGATTACAATGCCGCCCATAGACGGCACGCCCGCCTTGGAAAGATGGCTTTTGGGCCCGTCGTCCCGCACATTTTGGCCGAATTTAAGGCGGCGCAGGATGGGTATGAGGACGGGGCCAAGAACAACTGCAATGCCAAAGGCCACCAGGGCCGTAATTATGGCTAAATTAAAATCCGGTATGAAATCCATACACATTACCTCAATCTACAAGTTTGCGTACAATATCCTCAAAGCGCATCCCCCGCGATGCTTTTACCAAAATGGTATCGCCGGGCTTTACAAAGGCGTCAAGCTGTGCCATACAGTCATGCTTGCTGTTGAAATAGATGATTTGGCTGTTGGATGCGCCGCTGCGAAATTCGCTATATGCCCCTTCGTATGTAGCTTCGCTGTTTTCGCCCACGCAAATGATGGTATCTATGCACAGCCGCGCCGCCTCTGCGCCAATGTCAAAATGCATGTCGTAGGATTGCTCTCCAAGCTCAAGCATATCGCCCAAAATGGCCATGGTGTTGCCCGTGGCCTGCAACAGCACCTCCAGCGCGGCCTTCACGCTGTCGGGGCTGGCGTTGTAGCAATCGTCAATGACGCGCATACCGCCGTTGGTTTCGATGACATTCATGCGCATACCCGATGATTTGAATTTCTTGATGCCGTCGGCAATTTGCGCGGGCGCCAGCCCCATCTCCTCGCCCACGGCAACGGCCGCAAGGGAATTCATCACCATATGCTTGCCGGGGGTTGGCACATAGACTTCCAGCGTCCGGCCATCTTTCAGCAAGACGGCGTATTGCGAGCTATCCAGGCTGTTGCCCTCAATTTCGTTGGCGCGGTAGGTGTTGCGCAAGCCATAGCCATAGAAGACGAAATTTTTGCGGTCTCGATATCGCGCCAGGAAATTGTCGTCGCCGCTAAGATAAACTTTGCCGCCGGGGGCAAGATAATCCAAAATTTCGCTTTTGGCCTTGAAAATTTCCTCCTGGCTGCCTAAATTTTCGATATGCGCCACGCCGATATTCGTAATTATGGCATAATCCGGCCTGGCAATTTTGGACAGGCGGCTGATTTCGCCGCGGTGGTTCATGCCCATTTCCAGCACAACCACGTCGGTGTCATCATCAATATTGAAAATGGTGGTGGGCAGGCCAATTTCGTTGTTAAAATTTCCTATGGTCTTCACTACATTGTATTTTTCTGCCAGCACGGCGGCAACCATGTCCTTTGTGGATGTTTTGCCGTTAGAGCCCGTGATGCCCACAACCTTCACGTCAAAAAGCGAGCGGTAATATTCGGCCAAATCCTTCAGGGCCTGGGCCGCGTCTTTCACCATTATGGCGTCTACATATGTCTCAATCTCGCTGAAAACACATGCCGCGCCGCATTTCATGGCCTCATGTAAAAAATTATGGCCATCGGTGTTTTTGCCCTTTAGGGGCACGAAAATCATGTCATGCATGGCCTCCCTTGTGTCAAAAGACACGCCGATAATCAATCTGTCCGCAATTTCGGGATTGTTAATCCTGCCGCCTACTGCCTCTGCTACCTCGCTAATTTTCAATGGCTTCATGAAATCCTCCGTCTCATTCTATGTCCTCAAACACTTCTCTTATGTCTATTGTAAAGTCGTCAAACAGCGATGCCTTGAATTTATATTCAATGGCGGCCTTTTCTTCGTCCGTCATTTCCTCAATTTCGGATTCTGTGTAGATTATATACATGTTATCCGCCTTAAATTTGCCGTCCTTAAGCAAATAAACCTCAATGGATTTGTTTTTTGTGTCCACAATCCAATATTCCTTCACGCCATGTTTTTCATAGGCGTTAAACTTCAAGATTTTGTCCCTTTTGGAGCTTCTCGGCGAAAGCACCTCCACCACCAAATCCGGTGCGCCGAATATGCCCCTTTGCTTGATGATATCGGGATTGCATACCACCATAAAGTCCGGTATATATATGTCATCCTTTGACAGATGCACCTCCAGCCCCTCAAAGAAGGCCTGGCATTTCTTGCCGCGCAGATGGCGGTCAAAATTTCTAAAAAGGTTTCTGCCTATGGAAAAATGCCCGAAATCGGGCCTCGGGGCCATATACCAAATGCCGTCAATAAGCTCCTTTTTGGGCTCGCCATATCCAACGCCATCTATAATTTCCCTTGCCAAATTTGCCATGGCCTTCCTCCAGTTAATCTATGTCCTCAAACACTTCTCTGATATCTATCGTAAAATCGTCAAACAGCGATGTCTTGAATTTATATACAATTGCGGCTTTTTGCTCGTTTGTCATATATTTCATTTCATGGTCAGAATGAATCACATATGCATTATTTAGGCAATATTTGCCGTCTTCAAGCCAATAGACCTCAACAGATTTGCTTTTTGGGTCTACAATCCAATATTCCTTCACGCCATATTTTTCATAGACATTCATTTTGTCTGCCCTATCTCTTTTCGTGGTGCTTGGAGAAAGCACTTCGACAATTAAGTCCGGCGCACCGTAAATCGCATCGTCTTTAATAATGTCTTTATTGCACACAATCATGACATCAGGAACAAGTATATTATCATTTGAAAAATGAACCATTGGGTTATCAATGAAGGGCTTACAATTTTTGCCCTTAAGATTTTTCCTGAAAATAGAATAAATTCCCGAAACCACATCGTGATGCCTTATGCTGCTTCCGGGCGACATATACCATATCCCGTCAATAAGCTCCTTTTTCATTTCGTCCGCATAAGTTTCTATAGCTTTTTCCGCTAAATTCGTCATTGGCAACCTCCTATATTACTGCTCCAAGGCTTCCCTGGCAACTTGGGCATCATCAAAATGTATGCGCCGTCCGTTTTCAAATTCCTGATAATCCTCATGGCCCTTGCCCGCGATGATAACACAATCCTCTTCATCCGCCATGGCAATTGCCGCAAAAATGGCGTCGCGTCTGTCCGTAATCTTTTGATACGCACAGCCCGTCGGGCTTACCCCCTCCTCCACCATGGCGATGATGCTGTCGGGGTCCTCATTTCTGGGATTGTCGCTGGTTATGACGCAAAAATCGGACAGGCGACCGGCAATTTCGCCCATTAAGGGGCGCTTTGCGCTGTCGCGGTCCCCGCCGCAGCCAAACACGGTAATTACACGGTTTTCGGTAAATTCGCGGCATGAATTTATAATATTTTCCAGGCCATCGGGAGAATGGGCATAGTCCACAATCACGGTAAAGCCGTGATAATTCGGTACGCTTTGGATGCGGCCCGCCACAGTGCCAATGGCGCTTGTGGCCATGGCGATGCTGTCGGCGGAAAAGCCCAGCTCGCGGCTCGCGGCATAGGCGCACAATGTGTTATACACCGTGAATTTTCCGGGGATTGGCACCTCCACCACGTCATTTTCAATCACATATGAAACCCTGTTGCGGCCCATTACCACGTCAGAGGCATAATAGTCGCTGTCGGGTGCCAGGCCATATGTTATCATAGGAATAGACCTGGCATATTTCAGCAAAAAATCCCGCGTGGGGTCGTCATAATTGATGATGCCGCGGTCACAAAGGTCAAAGAGCTTGGCCTTGGCCGCGCGATAATTCTCCATGGTGCCGTGAAAATCCAGATGGTCCTGCGACAAATTCGTGAAAAGCCCAAGGGCAAAGCGCAGCGCCGCCACCTTATGCAGCGCCAGCGCGTGGGATGTCACCTCCATCACCACATATTTTGCGCCCGCATCGCGCATGGCCATCAGCATATGGTAAAGCTCCACCGTATCAGGGGTGGTTGACGTCACAAAGTCGATATTCAAAGGCTCGCCGTTTATGCGCGCGCCCAAGGTGCCAATTGCGCCCACATTTTGCCCCTGCGCGCGCAAAATTTCCTCAACAAAGGCCACGGTGGAGGATTTGCCATTGGTGCCCGTTATGCCCACAAGATGCATATCGGCCGATGGGTCCCCAAAAAAGCGTTTGCACACAAAGGCCAGCGCCAGACGCGTATCTTCGGCGGCAACCCGCGGAACCGCTATATTTTTCATGCCCCGCTTGCCCTTTTTATGCAAAACCGCCGCGGCGCCGCGCGCAACAGCGTCGGCGGCAAAGCTGTGGCCGTCCACCTGGGTGCCTTCGATGCATACATAAAGGTCTCCGGCGGCCACCTTTCTGGAATCTATGCAAATGCCTGTGATTTCAGTGTCTCCGGCGCTTTCTGTGAATTTCGTCTCAGTGAAAATCTCTCTAAGTTTCATCGCGACCTCCAAAAGTTTCATCAAAGTCTATTGTACTATTTATTGTGAAAATTTGCAAGTTACATTTGGCCATCATTTGGCCCGACATTCGTGGTCAATTCGTATAGATTATCACCCGAGAACCCTGATTTATCACCTCTCCCGCCAGCGGAAACTGATTTATAATCACATTGCCCGCGCCAAAAATTTCAGCATCCAGCCCCAAGGTGTCCAAAATATTTTTCGCGTCCTGCGCCCTTTGGCCCGCAAGCTGGGGCACAGCCACCCGCCCCACCCCGTCCATTTCCAATTCTTCCTCGTTGAAGACGGGTTGTATGCCCAGATATGGCAAAATGCTGGCCAGCAGCTGCTTCATCACAGGCCCCGCCACCTGCCCGCCGTAATACGCGCCCTGGGGCTCGTCAATCAGCACAAGCACGATGATTTCAGGATTTTCGGCAGGGGCAAAGGTCATGAAAGATGCGATATAACGCCCGCTGCCCCGCGGCAGCTTCTGGCTGGTGGCTGTTTTGCCGCCGATGCGATAACCCGGGATATATGTGCGGTTGCCGGTGCCCACATAAACGACGCTTTCCAGCACTTCCTTCATGGTTTCGGACGTGCCGGGCGAAATAATTTGGCGGCCGCGCTCGTGAAAAAATTCCTGCACCAAATTTCCGTCATTGTCAACAATCCTCTGTCCCACATGGGGCGTGACAAGATGGCCGCCATTTATCGTGGCCGCCCCCGCCCGCATCAGCTGCAACGGCGTAATTTGAAAGCTCTGGCCAAAGGACATCGTGGCCAGCTCCACAGTGCCGATATTTTCTAAGGCGAACATTATCCCCACTGCCTCCCCCGGCAAATCCACGCCGGTGCGCTCCGCAAAACCAAAACGCAGCATGTATTCGTGAAAAATTTCCGGCCCCAGCATCTCACCAATCTCCATAAACACAGGGTTGCAGGAATTTTGCACACCGGCCATAAAATCCAGCGTGCCATGGGCGCGGGGATGGCGCCAACAGCGTATCTGCCGCCCGCCCACAACCTTAAAGCCGCTGCAATTAAACATGCTTTGGGTTGTTATTACGCCCTCTTCCAGCCCCGCCGCGCTGGTGACTATTTTAAAAGTGCTGCCCGGCTCGTAAGTATCATTTATCGTAAAGTTTCGCCACATTTGGTTAAGATGATTCATCTGCTCTTCCGTTGTGAAGCTGTCCCAGATGGCCGCCAGCTGGTCGTCATTGATGGTGAAGGGGTCGTTAAGGTCAAAGCCCGGGGCGTTGGCCACGGCCAAAAGCGCACCGTCGCGTGGGTCCATCACCAAAATCGCGCCGCGAACGGCGCGCTTGGAATCCACCGCCACAGCAATGGTTTGCTCCGCAAATTGCTGTATCACCGCGTCAAGGGTCGTCACCAGATTATGGCCATCCATGGGGGCGATGCGTATGGTTTCGCTGTCAATAAGCTCTCGGCCTCTGGCGTCCGTTTCCGTCAAAATTCTGCCGCGGCTGCCCGCCAAATAGCCGTCATATTTTGCCTCCAGACCGATGATGCCTTGATTATCGCGCCCCACAAAGCCTATCACCTGTGCCGCAAGCCCCGAAAAGGGGTAGACCCGCTCTACATCTTCGTCAATCACAATGCCCGGGATGCGCATTTGCCGCAGTTGCTCCGCAATTTCCATGGGCACATGGCTTTTGATGCGCTCCAGCGCCACGCGGCGATTGACCTTTTCGTAAAGCAGGTCATAATCCATCTCCAGCATGGTTGACAGCGTCCGCGCCACAAATTCCGCGTCCTCCACCTGCGCCCGTATAACGGACACACTGCCCACCGTCTGCGTAAGCGCCAGCGGGACGCCGTTTCTGTCGTAAATATTGCCCCGATTGGGCGTTATCAAGCGGTCGCGGGTTTGCTGCTCGTATGCGCGCATTTGCAGCACTTCCCCCTGCACGGCCTGTATGTAAAACACGCGAAATCCCAAAAAAGCCAGCGCAAACACCGCGGCCGCCATAAAAATCATCAGCTTTCGCTTCATTGATAAAGTCGGCATGTACAAGTCCCCCTTGTATATTTCCCTGTTCTATAGTATTATGGACTAAGACAGCTTATACCAGACTTAACAAGGCGGGGGATAAAATTGAACACAGACTTTACACAGGGGCTTAACCCCATGCAAAAGGCGGCGGTGCTGCATACCGAGGGGCCGCTGCTGCTGATTGCGGGCGCCGGCAGCGGAAAGACGAGAGTGCTGACACATCGCATGGCGCATATAGCCGGCCATCTGGCGCGGCCCTATGAAATGCTGGCCATCACCTTTACAAACCGCGCCGCCAAGGAAATGAAAGAGCGCATACACAGGCTGAAGCCTTATGACGCCCATGATATGTGGGTGGCCACTTTTCATTCGTGCTGTGTGCGTATTTTGCGCCGCGAAATTCATCATATCGGCTATGATAATTCCTTTGTGATTTATGATATGGACGATGCCGCAAAGCTGCTTAAGGGCGTGCTGAAGGAGATGAATGTCAACGAGAGGCAGTTTCCGCCAAAGTCGATTTTGTCGGCCATAGGCCGCCAAAAAGACGAGCTTGTAGGCCCGGAAGATTTTGCGGCCATGTCCGCCGGCAATTATCGCGACGAAATTATGGCAGAAATCTACAAAAATTATCAAAAGCAGCTGTATGGCAACAACGCGCTGGATTTTGACGACATCATCCTAAAGACGCTGGAGCTTTTTATGCGCCACCCCATTGTGCTGGACAAGTATGCCCGCCGCTTTCGATATATTATGGTGGATGAGTATCAGGACACAAACACGGCGCAATATCAGCTGGTGCGCCTATTGGCCAGCGTCCATGGCAATATTTGCGTTGTGGGCGACGACGACCAAAGCATATACGGCTGGCGCGGCGCAAATATCCGCAATATCCTGGATTTTGAAAAGGATTTTTATGGTGCTGCGGTCATTAAGCTGGAGCAAAACTATCGCTCTACCGGAAATATTTTAGAGGCCGCCAACGGCGTAATTGCCTACAATCAGGGGCGCAAGGCCAAAAAACTGTGGACGCGGGCCCAGCCGGGTGAAAGCCTAAACTTTTTCAAAGCCGAAAGCGATTATCGCGAGGCAGACTATATTGTAGAAAAAATTTCCCAGGGATTGGCAGATGGGGCGAAACACAAGGATTTTGCCGTGTTATATCGCATAAATTCCCTCTCCCGCGTCATTGAGGAAAAATTGGTAGAGCGCAACATGCGCTATCGCATATACGGAGGCATACGCTTTTACGAAAGGCGCGAGGTGAAGGACACCCTCGCCTATTTGCGGGCCATCCACAATCCCCATGACGATATTTCAATAAAGCGCATCATCAATGTGCCAAAACGCGGCATTGGCGGCGTGGCAGTGGATTTCTTTGAAAAAATCGCGGCAGAACATGACATAAAATTTTATGACGTGCTGAAAAACGCCGAGATGTATTCGCAAAACACTGCCCGCAACCGCAAAATCGCCAATTTTATAGAGCTTCTGGAAGATTTTCGCGCCCGCGCGGCGGAGCTGCCCCTGGAAGAGCTTGTAAAAGAGGTATTGACGAAAAGCGGATATCATAGTAGTATAGTTGCAGAGGATGAAGCCGACGGTACCGACCGCGCGGCCAATTTATCCGAGCTTATAAACAAGGCGGCGGGATATGAAGCCGATGACCTTGACGAAAACGAGGGCCAAACATCCGCGCTGGCGGCCTTTTTAGAGGATGTGGCCTTGGTGGCGGATATTGACGACCACAGCGAAAACGACGACACCGTTGCGCTGATGACGCTGCACAGCTCTAAAGGGCTGGAATTTCCCACGGTGTTTCTGCCCGCCTTCGAGGAAGGCATTTTTCCCACATATCGCGCCGTAACCAGCGGCGAACCCGCCGAAATTGAAGAAGAGCGGCGGTTGTGTTATGTGGGCATCACAAGGGCCAAACAGCGCGTGTATATCAGCATGGCCGGGCGGCGCAGACACAATGGACAAACCATAAGCAACGCGCCCTCCAGGTTTTTGCAGGAGATTCCGCAGGAGCTGGTGGAGAGCCAGGCGGTGCCGATTACGCCGCCGCCGCCGCCGCGCCCCGCCTTTAAACGAACAGAGCGCGCCGCGCAAAATATTGATTTCAATCAGGCCGCAATGCAGCCAAATTTTGGAAAAAAATGGGATTTATCAAAAATCAAAAAGATGTAGAGCCATTTCGAGCATGTCATTCTGAGCTTAGCGAGAGTTGGAGCTAAACGACATACTGCCGCTTAGCGAAGAATCTCCTCAACCGTAGGGGCGAGCTTCGCTCGCCCGCCTATGCGGCCGGTTCCGATGGTGCGCAGCGAAGACACATGGAACGAAAACCGTAACTTAGAAATTGCAAATACAAACACCGACATTGTAGGGGCGAGCTTCGCTCGCCCGCTGATTTAAGGAGGATTTTTATGTCAGAATTACCCACATTAGTATTGGACAGCTTTGATTCTGCCGACACCGCGCCAAAGTACAATTCCCAGCTGGCGCATGAGGAGGCCCAAAAGAAGGCCGACCCGCAATTTGCCCTTGCGACCCTGCAACCCGAAGAACAGGCGGCCGTCAAGGACTTTATGCAGAAAATTGACCTGGGCAGCACATCCGTTGTGATGAATTATGGCTCCGGCGCGCAAAACAAAATTGCCCAATTTTCGGATTCTGTCCTGCAAAATGTGAAAAGCAAGGACATGGGCGAGGTTGGGCGCGATTTGTCAAATTTGGTCGTTGAAATTCGCAGCATCGAAAGCGGCGGCGAATCAAAAAGCGGCATTTTCGGCTTCTTGCGCAATGCCAAAAAAAGCGCGTCGCGCATTATGGCAAATTATTCCAAAGTCGAAACCAATATCGACAAAATCGTGCGCGCCCTGCAAAGCCACAGCCGCACATTGCAAAAAGACATTGCCATGCTGGAGGAAATGTTCAAAAGCAATATGGATTATAATCGCGAACTGACCCTGTACATCGTGGCAGGCATGGAGAAGCTGGCGGATTTCCGCGCAAACGACATCCCGCGCCAGCGCGAAATCGCACAAAAGGCCAATGACGACGTAGAGGCACAAAAGCTAAACGACATGATAAATATGGCCGACCGCTTCGAAAGAAAGCTGCACGATATCAAACTTTCGCGCATGATATCCATACAGATGGCGCCGCAAATACGCATGGTGCAAAACAACGATGTGTCGCTGGTAGAGCAGATTACATCCAGCATCAACAATTCCATCCCGCTGTGGAAAAACCAAATGGTCATCGCCCTAGGCCTGGCCAACGCGCAAAAGGCCATGGCCGCACAAAATATGGTGACGGATATGACAAACCAAATGCTGATTAAAAACAGCGAGATGTTAAAGCAAGGCTCAATCGAAGTGGCGGAAGCATCCCAGCGAGGCATCGTCTCCATCGAAACCGTGCGCAAGGTCAACGATAATTTGATTGAAACCATCACTTCCGTGTTGGATATCCAGCAAAAAGGCGCGGAAAACCGCCGCAGCGCCGAGATGGAGCTGG
>JAITMW010000065.1 GCA_031277155.1 Clostridiales bacterium
CTATCAGACTTTTCAACAAAGAGGAGCCCTCTGGACAGAATTTACAGCTCAATTTGCAGGCCATGGTTCAATTATTGTGCAGTCAAATTGCCGGACCGTACCTGCGGCAAAATAAGGAGAGGGGATTGTATGAATAATTTTGTTTCTATTTCATGCCCGTCTTGCAATGCGCCCATAAATATAGACATAAACCAAAAAACGGGATTATGTGAATATTGCGGAAGGGAATTTGTATGCCAAGAGGCATTAAAGTCACCGCAGTATAAAAATTATCAGCAATATCAAAATGAGAAGCAATTGCAGGGTGATGACTGGTAATTAGACAAAGGGAGGATGGACATGGCTAAAACCATGGATAAAATGCATAATATTACCAGAGGTGATAATATGCTAAGAGTATTTAATGTCATCATACATCCTTGCGAAGACACAGGCGGCTATTGGGCTGAATGTACTTCCCTGCCCGGTTGTTTTACCGATGGCAAAACTCCGCAAGAGGTGCAAAGCAATATGTTTGAATCTGTCAACTTGTTTTTACAAAACGATTATCCTGATGTAAATGAATACTATCTGAATTTCGATTTACAAGGAGTGCGAGATGCCTAAGCTTCCTGTTATATCAGCCAAGGAATTTTTGCGTCTGTTATTGAAATATGGCTGTATACATATAAGCACGGAAGGCTCTCATTTTAAAAAGGAGATGCTCCAATGGCGCTGAAACAATATAAATGCCCCAACTGCGACGGGGGCATAAATTTCGATGCGGGCACACAGGAAATGAAATGCCCCTTTTGCGATTCTACCTTCGATGTAGAGGCCCTAAAATCCTATGTTGAGGACTGTGCGGCAGACGCGCCCGATGAAATTGTATGGGCCGACCACGAAGACGCCCTTTGGCAAGAGGGCGAGCAAGAGGGCCTGCGTACATATCTTTGCAACACCTGCGCCGGGGAGGTTATCGGCGATGCCGTCACCGCCGCCACATCCTGCCCATATTGCGGCAATCCCGTGGTCATGACGGGCCAGTTGTCGGGCGCGCTGCGGCCGGATATTATCATACCCTTTGCCCTGGACAAAAAGGCCGCCAAAGAGGCATTGACGCGGCATCTGTCCGACAAAAAGCTGCTGCCGCGCTGTTTTAAATCCACAAAGACCCTGGACGAAATCAAGGGCATATATGTCCCTTTTTGGCTGTTTGACGCGGAAATTGACGCCAATATGCGATATCGCGCCACCACCGTGCGCCGCTGGAGCGACTCCCGCTTTCATTACACCGAAACGCGATATTTCAACGTCACCCGCGGCGGCGACATGGCCTTTGACGCCGTCCCTGTGGACGCCTCTGCCAAAATGCCCGACGACCTGATGGAATCTATCGAACCCTTCGACATAAAGGCCGCCAAAGACTTTCAAACCGCCTATTTATCAGGATATCTGGCCGATAAATTTGATTTTGAATCCGACCTGTGCAAAGAGCGGGCCAATCAGCGCATCAAGGCCAGCGCCCAGGATGCCTTTGCCAAAACCGTTACGGGTTATAGCAGTGTCTTGCCCCAATACAGCGGGGTCTATCTTAAAAAAAGCTCCGTAAAATATGCCCTGCTGCCCGTTTGGGCCATCACAGCCACCTGGCGCGGCCAAAACTATCTTTTCGCCATGAATGGCCAAACAGGCAAATTTGTGGGCAACCTGCCCACAGACTGGGGCATCTTCTGGCGCTGGTTTGGCATATTGGCCGCCATCATCGCCATCGTCCTCAATCTGATTTTAATAATCGCGGGGGTAATATTATGATAAGCTTAGCAACTCCGGCAATTTCCATAGGCGCCTTTTGGAATGTCCCAACCGCCTTGGTTGCAGTGGCCGTCGCCTTGATTATGGCCGGCTTGATTATGTGGGTAAAGCGCAGCAGCCTGAAGTCCGTCTTTTCACAGCGGGCCGCCTGCGATTATACCAGGGCGGGCAGCTTCAAGCTGAAAATCAGGCGGGATGACTTTTTATATGCCAACACCACCCGCACGCCGCGCCAACAAAACAACACCTCGGGCGGCGGCCAAAGGCGCAGATAAGCCATATGCGCTTTATAAGCGGGCGAGCGCAGCTCGCCCCTACTCCAAACCTTGATTCGCGTTAGTGTGCTATCTTTACACGCGGGCGAGCATAGCTCGCCCCTACTTTCTTTACAGCTCTCTCAACAGCTCGTCTATCCCGTCAATGGCCGCGTCATATTCCCCCGCCAGCCTATTATGCAGCACAGCCTTGATTTTCGGTCCAATGCCCTGGGCCTCCTCATATTCCATCAGCGCATCGGACGCGGCTTTCATCCCGCCAAAGTCCATCACAACCAAATTTTGCTTCAAGCGGCCTAGGGCAATTGCCAGCTTTTGCTTGTCAACATACGGGCCGCCGGGTATCGCCGCATCCGCAAGCACCTTGTCAATATCTGCCAAAAGAATATTAAATTCTTTCATGTATGCATCATGATTTGCCACGACAAAGTCCCAATCGCCCGACATTTCCAGCATTTCAGCATCCTTAGCCAGCTTTTCGGCCCCAATATTTCCCAAGGCGCTTTTTAAGCCATGCACATGGGTGATATACAGTGCCGTGTTTTGCGTGTCAAAACATTCTTGAAGCTCCGTCAGCTTCCCCCTGCTGTCTTTACAAAACACGCCCAATATTTTTTGATAGCTCTTCACCCTGCCGCCCAATCTGGCCAGGCCCTTTTCCACATTAACACCCGGAATATTCATAATTTCTCCCTTCTATAACAAACAGGCAATAAGCGAATAATTATGAAACGCGTTGAGATTGCTAATCGGCGCGATTTCGCCGCCGCTATAAGACGCGGCAAAGGCCACATCCGGCCGCAATGTGTCTTTTATCTGCGCAAGCTCTTTAAATGTATCGGAGCCGATGTTAAGCTGCCGTATGATGCAGGAATATATCAAAACGGCCTGTGTATCCTCTGTTTCCGCAATCCGCGTCATAACACATGTCGTCGCATCCAAAATGTCTTCGGCATTGAGGGAAGCGGCAGTAAGCACGGCCCCGGGCGGCACCTTTCCGCGGAAAGACACATGCCCGTTTTCGTCAAAAGATATCAGGGCGCGCACAAATGTGCGCACAATGCCCTCGTCGTCCTCCGTTGTCACAAGGATTGGCACAAAATACACGCCGGGCTTAAAATCGCCATTTTCTGCCAGCCCAACGCTTTCAAAATACTTCACTGCCGGCATGTTGTTAATTTCCTGCACAATATGTCCGTCCGCTTTCGTAACAACCGCGCTGGTTTCGGACAAATCCGCCGCCTTTGGCACCGTCGCCACAAAAAACCGCGGCTTTGCGGCTTCGCCAAACATCAGCACATATGTGGCTTCGCGCGTAAAAGCTTCGCCATTATACACGGACATGCTGCGGTTAAATTCCCGAAGTGCGTCGTCAACAGACAATGTCCCAAAAACAGGCACATTGCCGCAAACCTTCTCCACCGCCTCTACATAGCAGTCCCCCGGCAGGCTTTCGTTGTCCGTCACCGTAGGAAATATCAGCGCAAACCGCAAAGGCTTGTCCGCGGCGTCAAGAACCGCCTGCATGGATTTTCCGATGGCTTCTTCATAATTGTCAACCAGGCCCGTGGTGTGCCCCGCCGAAAATTCCACATCATCGCTGGTCAGCACCATCAAAGAAAATATATGGTTGCCGATTATATCGTTTGTGGCCACGGACACCGTTGTGCCGCCCACCAGCGTAATTCCCAGCGCGTCATGCAAAAGCGGCATAATTCCCGCTTCGATAAATTCAGGGTCACATTGCACAATGCCCACGCTGCTGCGCAAAAGGGGCAGCCTTTTTTTCAGTTGGTCGGCCAGGTCCTTCACAGCCAAGTCCATATCATCAATTATTGATGTATGCAAACTTACAGATTTAATCATTATCACATCTCCTCTTCGATAATTTCTTTTGGAAGCCACTTTCGCAAGCACAAATTAAGTTCTTCAAACTCAAGCGGCTTCAATAATATATCGTCCATACCATGTCCTAAAAACATTTGCTCTGTGCCTTTGATGGCGTTGGCCGTCAGCGCAACAATGGGCACCATGGCGTTTTTGCCGCCCAGCCCGCGTATGTGTAATGTGGCTTCCAGCCCGTCCATCTCCGGCATCATATGGTCCATAAAAATAATGTCAAAATCTTTGTGTCTTGCCAGCTCTATGGCCTCTTGGCCGCTGTGTGCAATGTTGGGCACAATTTCAAAGATATCCAGCATCACTTCCGCAACAGTCAGGTTGGTCTCAATGTCGTCAACAACCAAAATTTTCGCGCCGGGGGCAATGAAATCCGAAATTTCAATTATTTCTTCTTCGGCCGAATCGCACGCTTCCAAATATGGCAGGCGCATCGTAAATACAGAGCCTTCGCCATAGACGCTTTTGGCTGTAATTTCGCCATTCATCAGGCGGCACAGGTTGCTGCCTATGGCCAGCCCCAGCCCCGTGCCCACAATATTGCGGTTTCTGCGCGTATCCAGCTGCTCGAAAGGCGTAAACAACCTGCCAATGTCCTCTTCGCGTATGCCTATGCCGGTGTCCGTCACCTCAAAATATAGGTTGTCGTCCTCAAGCCACGCGCTAAAGGCAATTACGCCTCTTTGCGTATATTTTACGGCATTTGACAATAGGTTCACCAGCACCTGCCTTATGCGATTTTCATCGCCGCGAGCCGTCGCGGGCAAGCCGGCGGACTTGTCAAAATGCATAACCAGCCGCTTGTCCCTGCACATGCCGGAAAACATGGAATGTAAATTGTCCAGTAAATTAGTCAGGTTATAGTTGACATTGACAATTTCCATCTTGCCGGCCTCAATTTTTGAGAAGTCAAGCACATCGTTTATGATATTCAAAAGAGAGCCGGAGGCCCTTCGTATGTCTGTTATGTATCGCTGATGCTCCGGCGCAAGGCCAAGACGGTCCAGGGCGGTACTCATACCCAGGATGGCGTTCATTGGCGTGCGCATTTCGTGGCTCATCATCGCCAAAAAGTCCGACTTTGCATTGCTGGCTTGCTCTGCCCGCTGCTTTTCCAAAATCAAGTCGGTTAAGTCTATCATAACTACAAGGGTGCCCGCCACAATGCCGCTTTCGCCGCCGCCCACACGCCTAAGCTCTATGGAATAATAGCGCGGAAAGCCGTTTTGCGAAAAATCCACCCAGGCATCAAAAGAAGCTATATCATCGGAAAGTTTGGTGCTTTCGATGGTATTTTTGAAAATTTGCAAATCTTCTATGGTGAAATATCCCGACAGCACCTCTTCATAGCTGCGATTTTTGATGAAATCAAAGTTGGGAATACCGGCGGCAAGCAAAAGGGATTTTGTTGACAACACAAAACGCCCATGTTCGTCCAAAAGGGCAATTATTTCGGGGCAGCTTTCCAGCAAAACATCTGTATAGGCCTTTTGCCGGGCATTGGCAGCAGAAAGAGCCATGCCCAAGGTGTCTTTGGCTTCCGATGCCCTTGTCACCTTCTCCAAAAAACTTTTGGACACCCTGGCCTCACGTGCCAGCCGCTTAACTTCCAAATTAAGCCTTTTGACTTCCTCGCGAAGCTCGATAACTTCTTCGTTTTCGGCCAACAGTTGTTCGGCCATACTGCTCACCTCCCTTCCGGCTAATCAGCGGGCGAGCAAAGCTCGCCCCTACAGGTTTCTGAAATTGCAGGCTTTTAACGATACTTAAAACCCGGGCGAGCAAAGCTCGCCCCTACAACAGGCAGGCGATAAAGGCATTGTTATGGAAGCGGTTTGTCGCCACGCCGCCCTCCACCTGGGTCGGGCAAATTTCCCCGCCGCTGTACATCATCATATAGGGCAATTTGCCTCCGGTATGCTTGTTCACCAGATACATCTCGTCAAATTGGTCGCCGCCCAGGGTCATGCTGCGTGCCACACAGGAATATACCAAGAGGCACGATGCGCCCTGTATGTTTTGCAAAATCCGGTCCACGGCATTTTGGGCCGTCAGCATCACGTCGCGTTTGTCCGACGGCGCAATTTGCAGCGTGCTTCCCTCCGGCACAGCGCCGGCGCAAAGGGCATATCTCTCCGGCGTCAGCGTAACACAAATTTTAGATACCTTGGGTGTGCCGTCGTTATAATCCAGCAAAAACGGCAGCGAAACCATGGCCCCATAGCTTTCGCTGGCCTTTGTCAGCCCCAAATCTTCAAAAAATTCGGCAATGGGGCGGCCGTTTACTTCTTTGATGATATGTCCCGCGCTTTTTGTGATAATGGCAGATTTATCCAGCGCCTTTTCTTCCGACATGCTTGTGACAACAAACTTTGGCGAAATGTCGCCATATACCAAAATCATGGCCATTCTGTCAGAATAATGCCGGCCGTTGTGCAGCATAAAGCAATTGGCAAAATCCGGCGTGTCGTCAATGGCCAATGTGCCAAAACAAGGCACACCGCCCGATACTTTCGTGATTACATCGACATATTCGTCGCCGGAATTTAGCGGCATAAAGGGCGCAAAGGCAAAAATCAGCCCCGGCGTGTCGTCCCTTGCGGCCGCGGCGGCCGCATAGCTGTCAGAAATGGTTTGTCCCGGGGCTTCATGCAGCGGCGGCGTCAATACATTGACAAATTCCACATCATCGCTGGTCAAAACCATAATGGTCATCAAAAATGTGTCGGTATTGTCCTTCACAGACAACATCCAGGATATTGTCCCCGCCAAATCAAAGGGCAGGGCAGCGCATACGGCTTCAACAATTCCGGATTCTATAAATTCATAATGGCAAGAAATAATACCTGCAGAATTTGCCAAAAGCCCTTTTTCAAGGTCCAGTTGCGACAATATTTCGCTTACAGCAGCCTCGGCATCGTCTACAATGGCGGTAGAAACCACAAAAGTCTTAATCATTGGCATTTCCTCCTAAAATTTTTGTCGGATAAGCTCTATAACATTATACAACCAAAATCGCTAAAGGTCAATAATGTAATTCTTACATTTTTGAAATTCTACTTGAAACCATCAGAAGCTTGTTATATAATGTTAGTATGGCTAAGACAAATGAAGAAAAACAAACCATCATCCTGGTGGACGACAACCTGACCAACCTTATCATAGGCGAAAATGTCCTTTCTGATGTCTACAATGTCATCACTCTCAATTCAGGAATTCGTCTGTTTGTCATGCTTACAAAAATAATTCCCGACCTTATCCTATTAGACATAGAAATGCCCGATATAGACGGATATGATGTTATCAGACTGCTGAAAGCAAATCCCAAAACCGCCGATGTGCCCGTTATTTTCCTGACCAGCCTAAGCGACGAAGGCACAGAATATCACGGCCTTTCCCTTGGCGCTATCGACTATATAGCAAAGCCCTTTTCCCCGCCGCTGCTGTTAAAACGCATAGAGCTTCATTTGCTTTTGCAAGCCCAAAAGCGGGAGCTTGTCCTTATCAATAACAACCTGGAAAGCATCGTCGAAGAAAAAACCCGCACCGTTGTTGATTTAAAAAACATCTTGCTAAGCACCATGGCAGAGCTTGTTGAGCATCGCGACGAAATAACCGGCGGGCATATCGAGCGCACGCGCCGCTATATCAAAGTGTTGATGGCCGGTATGAGAGAGCATGACATATACCAGGATGAAATGTCGGCGGTGGATGAGGACCTTGTTTTGCAATCGTCCCAGCTGCATGATTTGGGCAAAATCTCCATCAGCGACTCCATCCTCTTTAAGCCCGGCAAGCTAACCACCGAAGAATTTGAAGAGATAAAAAAGCACACCACCTTTGGCGGCAAAATCATCTCGCGTATCATAGAAAAAACCCCCGACAGCGATTTTTTGCAATATGCCAAAATTTTTGCGGAAACCCATCACGAAAAATGGGATGGCAGCGGATATCCATATGGCCTGAAAGGCGAAGAAATCCCGTTGTTTGGCCGCCTTATGGCCATTGCCGATGTGTATGACGCCCTTGTAACCGACAGGCCATACAAAGCGGCCTTTCCACACAGCAAGGCCGTCCAAATCATCTTAGAAGGCAGGGGCCAGCATTTTGACCCCATTTTGGTAGACCTTTTTATGAAGGTGCATCAGCAATTTGAGCGAGTGGCCAACGAAGTCGAAACAGGGGTTTAGGCTTTGCCAATTATCAACTCTCAATTATTATGGTATAAGGGCCGTCGTTTATCAACGAGACCTTCATATCCGCGCCAAAGACGCCCATTTGCACCTTCAGGGATTTTTCGCGGCAATATTGTGCAAAATATTCATACAGCGCATTGGCCGTTTCGGGCGGCGCGGCCTGCATAAAGCTGGGTCGGTTGCCCTTTTTCGTGTCAGCGCAAAGGGTAAACTGCGAAACCACCAAAATCTCGCCGCCTATGTCCGTTACGGATAAATTCGACTTCCCGTTTTCATCAGGAAAAATGCGCAGCTTGGCCATTTTGTCCGCAAGCTGCCGCGCTTTGGCCTCGTCATCCCCGTCCTCGGCCCCCAAAAACACAAGAAGGCCGCGGCCAATGCGGCCAACGGCGCCGCCATCCACCACAACCTCCGCCTCCAAAACACGCTGCAAAACCATTTTCACAATGCATACCTCCAAAATTCGCGTCTTTGCAGAACCAAATCATTATACACCACAAAAACTGCCCAGTCAAGAAATAACTTGAAATAAAATCCATTTTCATGTATACTATATTGTGATTATAGTTCTTCAATTATTTCATTCAAATAGGAAGGTGAGCAATATGGCAGACTTTTTTAACAAAATTGCCGGCGGCATAAACAAAGGTGTCGCGACAGTAAGCGCAAACACCAAGGCAATGGCGGATAAATCAAAAATAAAGGCCGTCATCTCCAATCTGGAAAACGAGCGCAGACAGCTTATCCAAATGCTGGGCCAAAAAATCTACGACATGCACACAGAAACAGGCGAAATCTCTGTTGACGAGCATGTAAGCAACTTCATTTCAGAAATCACAAGGCGTCTGGAGCTTATGGCCGCGCAGCAAGAAGAGATGATGCGTGTTGATGCAGAGCTTAACATGATAACCGGCGGCACAAGGCACGCCGCGCCCTATGCCACGCCTTACGACGGCATACAATGCACATGCGGCCACTTTAACCCCGCCGGCGCAAGATTTTGCGCGGGCTGCGGCAGCAATATCGGCCAGCCGACACCACCGGGGCCGACGGAACCGCCCGGGCCGCCTGCAGAATAATTTTACAAGAGTCACACAATAAAAGGAGGAAGCATCATGTTTTGTTCTAATTGCGGGCACAACATATCCGACGTCCAACTGGGGGGCCAAAACGCCTTTTGCCCAAATTGCGGCACGGCAATAGAGCAGCCGCCGTCACCGTCAATTCCGGCGGCACCCGCCGGATATTATGAGCAAGCCGCGGCAGGCGCGCCTGCCGCAACAACCGGCATCAAACCCATTGTAAAAAGCCAGCATATCATCATAGGCGGCGCCATAGCCCTCGCCGTAATCGTCGCGGCCGTTGTGCTGTTTGTGTTTGTGCTGGGCGGCAGCCCCCTTGTGGGCACATGGGCCGCAGACGGCTTTGGCGGCGAACGCATAGAATTTAACCGCAACGGCACCGGCGCCGTCGTTGAAACATGGGAAAGAGAGGCGTTTTCATGGCGCACGGAAAGTATAAACAACATGGATATGCTGTTTATAAGCATTCCGCACCCTTTCAACCCTCTTTTGGACGAAGAAATTGTTATGGAGTATAGATTTATAGGCAATGACATCCTGCAAACCCGCGAGGTCTTTCCGCGGGAAAGAGGCTCGTGGGATGCCTTTATAAGGGTCAATTAAAACCGGAGAGGGCTGCATATTATGCTATGCACAAAATGCAATAATCAAATAAACCCCGCGACCAAATTTTGCCCAAAATGCGGACAGCCGGTTGCCTTGCCAAATAACACAATGGGGCCGCGGCCCAAAAGGGGCGGCCCCATTCCCATCATAGCGGCCTCAATCGCAATCTTCGTCGTCGTGTTTGGCGGCCTGTTTTTTCTGCTGTCAATGCTGACCGGCCCCACAACCGCGGACGGCGGCCCGCCGCCGCCAACGATGCCGCCGGTTGAAACGCCCGCACCTGCGCCTGAGCCAACTCCCACGCCAACACCAACTCCCACGCCAACTCCTATGCCTGCTCCGACACCGGCACCGGCGGCAGAAGCAACACCCACGCCCGTGGCACCCCAACAGCCAATTGCCGACATGGCGCAAGGTCTGCTTGGCACATGGAGCGGCAGCTTTCACCTAAGCGACAGGATTTATGGCCTGCAAATGGTGATATCCCGTGTGGGCGCGAGCTATAATGTCGCCGCCTACTATTTTTCCGGCGCAGTAAATCAAGGGGCCACAATCGCCCATTACACGGGATATGTCCATTTCTTTGCTGATGATGCCTTTGAAATTAGATATACGCATCGGCATTTTGCGCCCCAGGGCTGGAGCGCCACAGCCACAATGCAGGCCACATTAAACAGGGGCGCCACCTATGAAGAAGATATAATAGCGGGAGACTTCACGGCAGGGGGCACCGGGACAGCCATATTGTTTAGGGGCGACGGTGTCGCTTTTGATGGTGGAGGCGGTGTGTTTATTTTGTGGGACAGCCATCTGCGCTATCTGACCGACGCGGACGTAATGTGGCTTTCCGCCGCCGAGCTGCGCCTGGCACGCAATGAAATTTTCGCGCGCCGCGGCCGCCTGTTTGACAGTGCGGACTTACAAAACCATTTTAACGCCCAAAGCTGGTATTTCGGCCACATCGCCCCCGCAAATTTCTCCTACGATATGCTTAATAACTTCGAGCGCGCAAATATCGCCCTAATTCAGGAATGGGAGGCCAATTAGCACTAATGGCCTTCCTCTTTTTCCGCAATTTCCTTGGTTTCATGCACCGTCCCGGGCTGATGGCCGGGCGGCGCATAGATGCTGTACAGCTTCAATGGCCCATCCCCGGTGTTGATGATATTGTGCCATGTGCCCGCGGGCACAAACACCGCGTCGTCCTTAAACACGGGCTGCACAAAGGCCAAATTGTCCTCGGTCAGCCCCATTGTCGTCACACCCCGGCCTTTTTCTACGCGCAAAAACTGGTCAACATGCGGGTGCATCTCCAACCCAATATCCTCACCGGGGGCAATGCACATCAGCGTTAGCTGCATATGCGTCCCCGTCCACAGCGCCGTGCGGAAGGCGCCATTTTCCAGCGTGGCCTTTTCAATGTCAACAATAAAAGGCCGCGGCCCAAAGTCCGTATGGCGCGTCTGCGCCGCTTTTTGATTGTTCATCGTCTCTCTCCCCTCATAACATATATTCCAATATATGTTATGAAAGCCATGGTGTTAGTTGTACCATAAATCACCTTGGGAGCGGGGGGGCGCACCGCGCCCCCCACAAAACAACGAACCCGGTTTCAAAACCGGTGGTTAACCCCGGGGCCAAATGTGGGG
>JAITMW010000141.1 GCA_031277155.1 Clostridiales bacterium
ATTTGCTTTGGTCGCGCACCAAAGAGAGGGGCAAGGCTTGCCCTCGCATTATAAATCGCACGTGTTGCCGACATCGCGGCACAATGGCCGCCGCGGCCGCCGTTGCCAAATTGCGACAATGCCTCTGCAACTGTTTGTTTAACAATGTCTGGCTTATAATATGATGTACTTGCAGAATCAAAATATATCACGGCCTAATCACATTCCCGCCCTGCAGCATATTGACAATGGCATACATATTGGTTGTTTCGCCCACGGCAAGTTTGTCCTAACAATCAAAATGGCTTACGCACAGTCCGCAGGACAGAATCCTCACACCTGCTGCGGCAAGGGCTCGCAAGTCTTCCAACACATGGGAGCCCTCCACAGTCAGCATCACACCGCGATTGTAAAATACAACTGTCTGTGGTAATACATCCAATTGTGTCAGTGCGAAAATGAAGCCGCCCATCAGCTTGCGCCCCAAATCATCATCACCCTGGCCCATCACATCGCTCGCAATCACAACAATACCACCGGTTTCGCTGTCTGACGCTTCTTCATGCAGGGCTTCAGGGTTGGTAATAATCGCAAAATATCCATCGCGCGTGACACTCACAGCATCATGGCCAAGAGAGCCTAAGTATTTTTTTACATTTTCCAGCGAAATCCCATTATCCACGCGAATTTCCAGCGGCCCTCCGCCATTTTCTGCCAGCGCCCTTTTTGCCTTAATCACAGGCATCGGACAGACATCGCCAATGCAGTCCACAATTTTCATGGCCTTCTCCTATTCTATTACAATATTTTCCTGCCTTTTTTTGACAACCTGCGCCACAACCGCCGCACGGTGCCCCTTTGCCGCCAGCTTTTCCACCAATGCCTCCGCATCAGCCTGTTTCAGGCTTATCAACAGGCCGCCGGAAGTCTGCGGGTCCAGCAAAATTTCCTGCATGGGGCGCGAAATTTGCCCCAATCCCGCGACCTTACCTTCCAGAAATTGCCTGTTCTTCGCTCCGGCCGATGTGGTCATAAACTGCGCCGCAAGGCCCTGCGCCTCGCTGATATAGGGCACGGCGGCGCTTTGCACCACAATGGTGTAGCTGACATTATTTACCATTTCGTTAAGATGCCCCAGAAACCCAAAGCCCGTGACATCCGTAACCGCGGAAATATCACATTCGCGCGCCACATCCAGGGCATGGGAATTAAGGGTCGTCATGGCCGCCACGGCCTCGTTGTATGCGGCCTCTCCGGCCTCGCCGCCGCCATGGGCCGCCATCACAATGCCCACACCAAGAGGTTTTGTCAGCACAATTGCATCGCCGATTCTGCATGTATTATTTTTCAGAATTTTTTTCGGATGCACCACGCCCGTCACGGAAAGCCCGTATTTTATGGACGCATCGGCGATGGAGTGCCCGCCGCACAGCACGGCGCCCGCCTCTGCCACCTTATCGGCGCCGCCCGCTAAAATGGCCGCCAAAATCCCCGGGTCCTCGTCCTCGGGAAAGGCCACGATATTCAGCGCAACCTTGGGCACGCCACCCATGGCCGCAACATCGCTAAGGGCGTTGGCCGCCGCAATTTGCCCGAAAATATAGGGGTCGTCCACCATGGGCGGGAAAAAATCCAGGGTTTGGATGATGGCCAATTCCTCCGACAGCTTGTAAACCGCGCCATCATCGCTTGTGTCAAAGCCCACAAGCAGATTTTTGTCAAAAAATGGCGGTATGCTTTGCAACGCCTTCTCCAGCAAACTTGCCGGCAATTTCGCGCTTCAGCCGCCGCAAAAAATCTTGCCAATGCCCATGCCCTCACCCCCTTGTTCAAAAAAATGGCCGATATAGGACGGCCATGAAATTTTATTTGGCGGGAATATGTGGGAATCGAACCCACCCGGGCGGCTTCTAACCGCCGACACAGGTTTTGAAGACCAGGGGGCACACCAGCACCCATCTATTCCCAAAATCATTTTACTATAATTCGGACAGGATTTCAAGAGGAAATTTCTTTGCGATTTATGATAAATCCAAAAATCGCGCCGCAAACACCACCCACAATATGCGTCACGCGGGAGATAGAATCCTCAATTGTCAGGCCGCTGACAATTTCGCGGCCAAGAAACAGAACAAAAACCACAATCAGCGTCAGGGGGATGCGCCCGCTGCGCACATTGGCAAAGCTGGCCAAAATCATAAACATAAAGACAATGCCGGACGCGCCAAGCAGCACTGTGTCAAAAAACAAAATTTGCACAATGCCCGTGATGACAGCCGTAAAGCCCATTGTGTATATCAGGCTTTTCGCGCCGTATTTTTCCTCCAGAATTGGGCCAACCAGCAGCAATATCAAGAAATTGCTGAAAAAATGCTCGAAGTCGGCGTGGCCAAACACATGGCCGAAAATGCGCACATAAGCCAGCGGGTCGGTAAAGCTGCTGCGATATACCGAAAACACCGCCAGCGTCGAAGCATGGTCGGTTATGTTGCCCAAAAGCATCGCAAAAAACGAGATGGCGACAAAAGTCAGCACCACGGGCGAGTTATATTGCACAAATGCGAGATTTTTCATAATTTAGCTAATCCACAGCACCAGCAGCCAGCCCACAAGTCCCATCAGCGCCGCAAAAGCCAGCGCCCACGGCAAAATAACCACAAAAGCGGCGCCGCACAGGCCAATAAAGTCAGAAAAAGTAAGCCTTTCCTGCGAATCGTCTATCCTGGACGGCCTTTCTTGCAGGGCTTTTTCCGGGGCCTGCATATGCACCAGCGAGCGCTGAAAAATTTCTAAATCATCATCAATTCTTTTTTTGCTTACAAACATATTGACACCCCTTTTAAAACACACCGTTTACCTTATGGCACATGGCAAAATGCCCTGTGTCAATTTCTCGATATTCCGGCGCATGTTCTTTGCAGACATCCTGCGCATATATGCAGCGCGTATGAAAACGGCAGCCGCTTGGCGGATTTGCCGGCGAAGGTATGTCCCCTTCAAGCAATTTCCTCTCGCGCCTCGCCCTGTTGCGCGGGTCATACAGGGGTGCCGCCGCAAGCAGAACCTCTGTATACGGATGGCGCGGATTTGAAAAAATCTGCTGTTTAGAGCCCATCTCCACAATCCGCCCAAGATACATAACCCCAACCTCGTCGCTTATCAGCTTTACAACAGAAAGGTCGTGGGAAATAAACAGATAGCTAAGGCCCATCTCGTCTTGCAGGTCTTTCAGCAAGTTGATTATCTGCGATTGTATCGAAACATCCAGCGCAGAAACAGCCTCATCACACACAATAAACTCCGGATTAAGGGCAAGGGCCCGCGCAATGCAAATCCTTTGGCGCTGGCCGCCGGAAAACTGATGGGGATAGCGCGTGGCTTGCTCCCTTGTCAGACCGCATTTTTCGATAATTTCTATGACCTTCTCCTGCATCTCGCGATTATTTTTCACAAAGCCATGCTCTCTCAGGGCTTCGCCTACAAGCTCAAAGACAGGCAGACGAGGGTTGAGAGAAGAATATGGGTCCTGAAAAATAATTTGCATTTTTGTGCGCAGGCTTTTAAGCTCGCTGCGGGATTTATCATAGACATTTTCGCCGTTAAAAATCGCTTCGCCGGAGGTTGGCTCATGCAGCTTCAAAATTGTACGGCCGGCAGTGGTTTTTCCGCAGCCGGACTCTCCCACCAGCCCCAAAGTCTCGCCTTTTCTGATATTAAAGCTGATATCGTCCACGGCCTTCACATGCCCCACGACGCGCCTAAGCGCCCCCTTTTTTATAGGAAAATGCTTTTTCAAATTGCGAACTTCCAGCAAATTTTCGCTATTCGTCATTTCCTACCCCTCCTTCCAGATACAGATAGCAAGCAACCCGATGGCCCTCCGAAATCATCATCTCTGGCGGAAATTCTCCGGCGCATCGCGGCCCGGCCTTCTCGCATCTGGGATGAAACGGACAGCCGCCCGGCTTGTCGTTAAGGTCGGGGACATTGCCGGGGATAACCTCCAGCCTTTCGGCCTCTGTGGCCATGTCGGGCTTAGAGCGTATCAGGCCGATTGTATAAGGATGCTTTGGATTTTCAAAAATATCCACAACGCTTGCCACTTCGCACACCTTGCCCGCATACATAACCATAACCCTGTCAGCCATTTCGGCAATAACGCCCAAATCGTGGGTGATAAATATTATGGACGCGTTTAAGCTGGATTTTAATTCATTCATCAATTGCAAAACCTGGGCCTGTATGGTCACATCCAGGGCCGTCGTAGGCTCGTCCGCAATTAACAATTTCGGCTTGCACGCAAGGGCCAGGGCAATCATACAGCGCTGGCACATGCCGCCCGACAGCGTGAAGGGATATTCGTCCACGATGCGCTCCGCATTGGGTATGCGCACAAGGTTGAGCAATTCAATAACCTCCACCTTGGCCTCCCTTTTGTTAAGGCCCTGATGCAAAATCATTGCCTCGGCAATTTGGTCGCCCACTTTTTTGATGGGATTCAAAGAGGTCATAGGCTCTTGAAATATAACGGAAATCTCATTGCCGCGTATGGCCCGCATTTCGTCATTGGATATTTTCAGCAAGTCCTTGCCTTCAAACAATATCTCCCCTCCCGCATATTTCGCGGGGGGGCTTTCCAAAAGGCGCAATATGGCCATGCTGGACACGGATTTGCCGCAGCCGGATTCGCCCACAATGCCCAAAGTCTCGCCTTCGTCCACATGATAAGAAATATCATCAACGGCTTTAAGCGCCTTGCCGTCTTGCATAAAATAGATTTTAAGATTTTTCATTTCCAGCAATTTGTTTGCCATGTCGTCTAAGCCTACCTCCCTCTGCTCTTTGGGTCAACCGCATCCCTAAGCCCGTCGCCAACAATATTAAAGCACATAACAGTAAGAAAAATCATAACCCCGGGCGGAATGAAAAGCCACGGCCTGTTGGCCAAATGAATCATTTCTCTTGCAGGCTCTAAAAGATTGCCCCATGTGGGCGTGGGCGGCGAAACACCCATCCCCAAAAAGGAAAGGGCGGATTCTACCAAAATAACCGACGCCATGTTCAAAGTGGCGTATACAATGATGAAGGGCAATAAATTCGGCAGAAGATGCCGCGTTATTCTGGAAAAGTCGTTGATGCCCAGGGCCTCGCAGGCTTTCATATATTCGGCCTCGCGCAGCATCAATATCTGCCCGCGTATAATCCTTGTGATGCCGGGCCACATCAAAGCACCGAAGGTGGCAATCAAAACCTGTATGCTGCTGCCAAACAGGGCCACAACAACAATGGCTATCATAATAAACGGCAAAGACAAAATCACTTCCGTCAGGCGCATGATAATTGTGTCAATCCATTTGCCGTAAAAGCCGGAAAGGCTGCCCAGCGTAAAGCCTATCAAGGTTGTGATGGCCGTAACCGCAAGGGCAATGCCAAGGGATATCCTGCCGCCCACAAACAACCTCGTAAACAGGTCGCGCCCGATGATGTCCGTACCCAGCCAGTGCTGCCCGCTGGGCGGTATCAGCCTGTTGTCCGCAAAAAATATCTGCATCGAATATGGCGAAAAAATCGGCACAAAAATACACAGCAAAATTATGAAAATAAGCACGATAAGCGCGCCCACAGCCAGCTTGTTCTTCATAAATTGCCGCCGCACAACGGCAAAATAGCTCTCGCTTTTGTTTGCCTTTAAAAGTTCGTTGTCTTTAAACACTTGCTCGCTCACATTTTCCGCCTCCTAATCATATTTAATCCTTGGGTCGGCCACCGCATACATAATTTCAGCAATAAGGGCCGATATCAAGGTGATTATAGCAACCATCGTCATTACACCAATAAGAATTGGGAAATTGCGCCCCGTAACAGATTGCAGCAAAATTTGCCCCAATCCCGGCAATCCAAAAACAGCCTCTGTAATGGCAGAGCCGGAAAACAACGCCGGAAGCTGCAAGCCCAAAAGGGTGATTATGGGAATCAACGCGTTGCGCATGGCGTGACGGAAAATAATCCTTCTTTCTTTAAGGCCCTTTGCCCGCGCCGTCCTGATATAATCAGAAGTTATTACCTCCAGCATGGAAGAGCGGGTATAACGCATATATCCCGCCGCCCCGGTCATTCCCAAGGCAGTAACGGGAAGTATCAAATGCCACGCCCTGTCCCTCCAGATTTCAAGCAGGGTTTCGCCCCTTAAGCCAAAGGGCGGCGCAGACCCGAAGCCCGAAATTGGCGTAAGCTCCATACCAACGCTAAAAATCAGGATAAGTAGCACCCCAAAGAAGAACACGGGCATACTTATGCCTATAAAGGCAATTACAGAACATATGTTGTCAATCAACCTACCTTTATATATGGCGCTTAGTATGCCCAGGGGTATGCCCAAGAGCAGCGACACTATCATAGAGCTTATTGACAAGGTCAATGTGGCGGGCAGCGCCCCCGCAATCATTTCGGATACCGGGCGTCTGTGGGTGATGGATTCTCCAAAATCGCCCTGCACGGCATCCACAACCCAATTGAAAAATCTTTGGTGGACAGGCAAATCAAGCCCAAATCTTTCCAGCATACGCTCCCTATGGGCAGGCGACAGGCGCGGGTCTTGTATATCAGCCAGCGGCCGGCCCGGCGCAAGTTCTGTAAGCAGGAATAAAAGGGCCAAAATGCCAAGAAATACAGGTATCATCTGCAAAATACGACGAATTACAAACCCTCTCACAATATCCTCCCTTTCTTCATATTTTTATAAAGCCCTGCCAACTGCCACGATAGGGCGGCCAACAGGGCTTTATTTTGTAAAATCAAGCTGCTATTAAATTTTCGGCGGTATCAACTATTCGGCAATCCATGTGCCTTGCTGCGTAAGAGCCAAGAATGGACCCATGAAAGCGCTTACTTCCAGATTTCTCACATCGTCGGTAAGGGCAAACAGGTTTGTGCCGTTGGAAAGTACCCAAACAGGCAGATAATAGTTTGCCATTGCAGCAAGCTCGTGATAATATGCCGTGCGCTCGTCTTGGTCGAAGGTTGACCTGCCAAGCTCTATAAGTTCTTGGAATCTGGTGTTATACCAGCCGCTGTTGTTAAAGCCGCCCGCCACATGGGCGTCAAAATCCCACAAGCCGCCTGTCAAATCCGGGTCGATGGCCATAGACCAGCCCATTTGGAAGACGTCGAAATCTTTTTCACCCGGAGGCATGTCGGATGTCAACGCGGCAACTGTCGTAAAGTCCATCATTTGGATGTTAAGCTCCGCACCCAACTCTCCCGGGCCCCATGTATGGGCGGCCATACCGGTGATGATGCCGGGCCATGGCGCCTCATGATAGATAAGCCAGTCAAGTCTAAAGCGCTCTCCGTCCGCGTTATAGCGATAGCCGCTGTCGCCCATGGTCCATCCCGCTTCATCCATCAATTGGCCCGCTCTTTCCATGTTAAATTCGTAATCGTTAAGGGTTGCGGGGTCGGGGAATGCCCAAGAAACAGGTGAAAATGGTGCAACGCCAACTGTACGAAGGTCGGGGCTGCCTGTGTCGGCCACGATATAGGCTCTTGTGTCAAAAGCATATGCAAGGGCCTGGCGCACTCTGTGGTCTGACAGATGGGGGCGCGCTGTGTTAAATGTAACATGTCTTAGGGTGTTGGCCACAAACAGTACCTCGGAGGCAGTGTCCGCACCGCGCAGGGCCTCAAGATTATCCATGCTTGATGTTGCCTGACCCATATTTATTTCTCCCGCAATGGCGGAAGGAATGATGCTCTCACTTGGAACCTGGCGCATTACAACGCCTGCAAGGTTAATTTCTCTGTCAGGATTCCAATAGTTTTCGTTTCTCTCCATGAAAATATGCTGTTGGAAAACATAGTCAACAAGGACAAATTGTCCGCTGCCAAACGGCTGGTCAATCAAGGCCATAAAGTCATCCCATGTGTTCCATGCATAATACTCGCGGCACAATATGCCAAAGCCAAAGTTCCAGATATTCTGCGGGCTGGCAATTACGTGCGTAAACTCAATGGTAAGGTCGTCAATTACACGGATTCCTTCAACGCTGTCTGCCAAACCTTCGTTAAATTCTTCAAAGCCGACCAGGAATTGCACAGCGCTTGTGCGCGGCCCGTCATATTCGGGAGCGGCAATTGTCGTGAAGGTAAATTCCACGTCATGCGCCGTAACAGGTCTGCCATCGGAGAAGGCCGCCAGTGGGTTGATGAAGAACGTGTATGTAAGGTTCTCGTTCGACAATTCCCAATGGGTGGCAATAAGCGGGATAGGCTCGCCTAATGCGTTGTTGGTAATCAGCCCTTCAAAAATAAGGGTGTTTACATAGCTGTCATAGATATTGCTGTGCATAATGGCGTTGAAAACGCCATCCCAGCCCGCGCCGCCATAGGTGAAGATACCGTCGCGGTTGATGCCGTCAGCGGGCGGCACCACAACATCAAGGGCGTCATCGTCGTCATTGTCGTCTTCAACAGCCGGCGGGGGTGCATCCACCGGTGGGTCGTCAGCGGCGCCGCCGTTGCCGCAGGCAACCACAAACATCAAGACGCTCATAAGCATCAAGGCCAAAAATACTTTTAACATTTTTCTTAATTGCATAAAAATTCCTCCTCTTTAAAAATTGGCTTTCTTTCAGTGTATCAGGATAAAACCGCGGTATGTTTCATCCAGATTACAGTGTGATTACAATAATATCACAGAAAACAAGAAATTTCAAGTCATTTTTCTTTAAATTTCTGTTCCAAAATATGAAGCAAATGTTAAATCTTTGAAGCGCCGTTTCATCCGGATGCGCTAAAACGCGGAATTGCGCATAATTTTTAATATTTCGTCCAAATTGTCGTCGTCCGCCGTCATATTTTTCCTTTCAAATCCGCAGGCCACGCATCTGTGAAATATCTGCCAGCCCTTTTGGCTGTGATATTCTATGGCGCGGGGCCGCATAAGGCCGCGGCAATCGCACAGCCTGTCGCCAATGTCCATGTCCACATGCAAAGAACACAGGCAGCCCGGGCAATGGTTGCGTATGGTGCCGGATGCTATGGGCGGCACGTCGGCGCCGCAATTTATGCAGACAAAGCCCGTGTTTTCGGTTTTGCGTGCCATTATGCCGTCCTGATGGCTTCCAGCGCCGATATTTTTGTGGCGCGCCGCGCCGGCAAAAAGCCCGAAATAAGCCCCACGACGGCAGAAAAGCCAAAGCCCAGCACATACAGCCAAACGGGTATCACGCTTACATTTTCCATGTCGGCCCACAGCATCATGTCCAAAAAGGGCAGACCCACTGTGTTAAGCGCATATGACGCCGCGGCGGAAATTCCCACGCCCAACAGGCCGCCAAAGGCCCCAATCATAGACGCCTCCAGCAAAAACAGGCGGCGCACGTCCTTGATGGACGCGCCGATAACCTTCATAACGCCAATTTCCTTTGTGCGTTCGTAAATGGCCATTATCATCGTATTTGCGATGCCTATGGCCGCCACCACAAGGGACACGGCCCCAACGGCCAAAAGCAGATTTTGCAGCGATTGGGTGCTTTCCCGCTGTAGATTCATCCAATACATATCATACCAAACATCCGAAAAGCCCAGGGCCTCAATTTCCTCGGCCACGCCCGACACGGTATCGGCGCTTTCGGCAATTACAACCAGCATTTCGAAGCCGTCTGTTTCAATATCGCGGCCCCACCAGCCGCCGCCCATGCCGGCCCAAAATCTGGCCTCGTCCCGCTGGATTTCAAGCACCTGCTCAAGGGGCATAAAGCTGTTTTGCTGTGCCTCCCATTCAATGCCGTCCAAAATGCCAATACCCTCAATCAAATACGGCGCGGGGGACGCCATTTGGGTATCCATGCCGCCGCCCATTCTGGGCTGCCCAAAATTAAAGTCGAACGAAGCGCGCATGGGCATCGCCAGCACATCAATATCGGCCACTTGGTCCCAATCCCATATAAAACGGTCCCTGGGATTTCTAAATTGCATAAGCACATTGGAGGCAAAAACAATTTGCAACTCGTCCTCATCTGTGAGATTGCGCCCCTGGGCCACATTAAGGCCCATATATGGCATGGCCTCGGGCACAACGCCCATCACTTGAATATCAGCCACATACGGCCCGTTTACGAAGGTAAGGCGCTGCCAAACCTGCGGCGTGGCAATTTGCACCCCGGGCATATTGCTGATATGGGCCAGCATGGCCGCGTCCAGCCTGGCATCGCCAATGCCGGGGCTCCACGGCCCCCAAACAGTAATCCTGTTGGCCCGATGCCCCATTTGCTCAATTTGCGCCTGATGCTGCAAATTCACGGCCACACCCAGGCTTACCATCAATGTGATGGCCACAGAGCCAATGGCCACGCCCGATACCGTCAATATGGTGCGCAGCTTGCGCTTTAACATATTGCGCAGCGCCATGGTAAATATATCCAAAATGCTCATACCGTCTCCTTTTCACTCATTCCCCTCCTCTGGAGGGGTGGGCTTCAGCCCGGGGTGGTCCCGGGGTGTCACAAAAGCTCATCATCCCCAAGCAAAAGCGCCTCATTGCGCTTTCTGTTGCGCCTCACAAGAAGAATTATCCCCACCGCAAGAACAGCCGCGCCGCCGACAATCGCCACCCAAAACCACACATTGGTAAGCAGGCCGCCGCCTTCGCCGTCCATCCAGTCCTCACCCCACATATCGGGGAAATCTCCGCCGCCATCGGGAAATCTGTCAAAATCGCCGCCGGGGAAATCTCCGTCGTCCCATCCGGGCATAATTTCCAGCCCAAAGGACAGGGTTTCAACCTGCTGCTCTCCCATTTCATTGTCAAATGTGGCTACGATATAAACCGTGGTCGGCCCGGGCATCTCCGCAAAGAAGTTGGCCCAAAATTGATTAAAATGCCCGCTTTGCACATGGCCAAACACCTCTTCGGCGGGGGTTATGCCCTCGCCCTCCACGCGCACCCGCAAATTAAGCAGCGTAGAGCGCCCGGCGTTAAGCAAAATAATCTCCGCGCCAATCCTCTCGCCCTGGGTCACTACCGAGGGCAGATGGGGCACGCTCATTTCCAGGCGGGACTCCTGCCGCACATTTACGCCGATATTTTCCGTGGCCTCAAAGGGATTGCCCTCGGCGTCCTCATATTCAAAATTGATTGTGATTACATGGTTGCGCGGCGCCGCGTCGGGTATGGCAAACAGCCGCATATGATGCTGATAAATCCCTCGCGGCGGTATGGACTCAATGAAAAATGTGTTGGACGAATCCACCGGCGTAAACACATTGCCGCCGGTAATTTCTGTGCCCACCGTAATGGCCTCAACCTCCCATGTGACGCGGATATTGCCGATTGTGCGCTGGCTGTGGGTGTTAAGCATGGTCAGCGAAAGGTCAAATTCCGTATTGGCCATGACAATCAGCGGCTCTACGGTATAATCGCTGATGATTATCCGCGGTACAGAGCGCGGCCCGTCGTCCTCGTCCTCATCTTCCTCAGGCTCGGGATTATACACATTAAATCCCGAAAATTGCTCGAAACTGCCGCGTATGGGCGCGCCGTCCTCAAACCGCCCCGTGTCATAGGCCACCGTAAAGCCGATATTGTAAAATTGTGTCTGGGCCGCGCTTGTGGGCGCAAAGGCAAATGAAAATGTATGGCTTTGGCCCACGGCCAGGGCCGGCAATGTCTGTATGGACGCCAGCCGCGGCACCACGCCCTCCTCCGGGGCCGCCGAAATACGCAGATTGGCCGCATTGCGCTCTCCAATATTGCGCACGGTCACGGTAAAATCCGCCTGCTGCCCGGGCTGAAATATGCCCGCGGGCGGGCTGATGCCTGTGATGGTCAGCCTTGCCCGGTCTGTTTCAATGTCAGGGTCGTCCTCGTCGCCCACAACGGTCACATAAAACGTAAAATTCTCCGTCACGGCATCCCCCGCGGCATTGTCGTGGCGCAGCGCAAATGTAATGGGAAAGCTGCCCGTGTTCATATCCGCGCCCGCGCCAAAATGAAAGTCAACCTCACGGCGCGCATTTGCCGCCATAGAGCCGACAAAGCTGGTTGTGGAGCCGCGGGAC
>JAITMW010000167.1 GCA_031277155.1 Clostridiales bacterium
GTCGGACAGGGTTTTGCGCGCGCCGTGGGCGGACAGGAAATATTCCAAAACAGACAGGCCCTCGCGGAAATTGGATTTCACGGGAAGCTCTATAATTTCGCCGGAAGGGGAATTCATCAGGCCGCGCATACCCGCAAGCTGCTTAATTTGCGCCTTAGAGCCTCTTGCGCCCGATGTGGCCATCATTTGAATATTGTTGAATTCGCCCAGCTCCTCAATAAGGTTGTCGGCAATGGTGTCGCTGGCCTTGTTCCAGATGTCCACGACACGCTCGTGACGTTCGTCATTGGTCATAAGGCCGCGGCGGAACATGCGCGTCACCTTTTCCACCTCTTTTTCGGCCTCGTCAATAATTTCGGCCTTGCTTTCGGGAATTTCCATGTCGGCAATCGACACGGTCAAAGCACCCTTGGTGGAATATTTAAAGCCCAAATCCTTCATATGGTCCAGCACAACGGCGGTTTCCGTAAAACCGTATGTGTTGATGCATCTGTCTATGATGCTTTGCAGCGCCTTTTTGTCGCACAGAAAATCAATTTCGTATTTAAAGATATTTTCCGGGTCGCTGCGGTCCACAAAGCCGATGTCCTGGGGGATGGCCTCGTTGAAAATCACGCGGCCCACGGTGGTTTCCACCAGGCGGTTTTGCATCTCGCCGTCAATTTCAAAATGCCTGCGCACCTTTATCTTTGTGTGCAATGTGATGAGATTGGTATCATAGGCCAGCAGGGCTTCCTCCTCGTCTTTGAAGATTTTGCCCTCGCCCTTTTCGCCCTGTTTTTCAATCGTAAGATAGTAAATGCCAAGTACCATATCCTGGGAGGGCACCGTAATGGGCGCGCCGTCAGAGGGCTTTAGCAAATTGTTGGGCGAAAGCATCAAAAAGCGACATTCTGCCTGGGCCTCAACCGAAAGGGGCAGATGCACGGGCATTTGGTCGCCGTCAAAGTCGGCATTAAAGGCCGAACACACCAGCGGGTGGATTTTCAGCGCCTTGCCCTCGACAAGGACAGGCTCGAAGGCCTGTATACCCAGCCTGTGCAGGGTTGGCGCCCGATTTAGGATAACGGGATGCTCCTTAATAACATCCTCAAGCACGTCCCAAACGCGCTCCTCCAGCCTTTCCACCATGCGCTTGGCAGATTTTATATTGTGGGCCTCGCCCATTTCCACAAGGCGTTTCATCACAAAGGGCTTAAACAATTCTATCGCCATTTCTTTGGGCAGGCCGCATTGATAAATTTTGAGATTGGGGCCCACAACAATTACGGAACGGCCGGAATAGTCCACGCGCTTGCCCAGCAGATTTTGACGAAAACGCCCCTGTTTGCCTTTAAGCAGGTCCGAAAGTGACTTCAGCGGGCGGTTGCCAGGGCCCGTTACAGGACGGCCGCGGCGGCCATTGTCAATCAGCGCGTCAACGGCCTCTTGCAACATGCGCTTTTCGTTGCGCACAATGATTTCCGGGGCACCCAAATCCAAAAGCCTCTTTAGGCGATTATTGCGATTTATCACGCGGCGATACAGGTCGTTAAGGTCAGATGTGGCGAATCTGCCGCCGTCCAGCTGCACCATGGGGCGCAAATCCGGCGGTATGACGGGCACGGCGTCCAAAATCATCCAGCCCGGCATATTGCCCGATATGCGGAAGGATTCAATTACCTCTAGCTTTTTCAACACGCGCACACGCTTTTGCCCCACGGCCGTTTTCAGCATGGTTTTCAGCTCCGCGCTCTCTTTGCCCAGGTCAATGGCGTCAAGCAATTCTTTGATGGATTCTGCGCCCATGCCCACACGGAAGGTGCCCTCGCCAAATTTTTCTATGGCGTCGCGAAATTCCTTTTCCGTCAGCAACTGTTTATAGCTTAGGCCCGTGTCCATAGGGTCCAGCACCACATAGCTGGCAAAATACAGCACCTTTTCCAGCGAGCGGGGCGACATGGCCAAAATAAGGCCCATGCGGCTGGGGATGCCGCGGAAATACCATATATGCGAAACGGGCGCCGCCAGCTCTATATGCCCCATGCGCTCTCGCCGCACCTTTTTCTTCGTCACTTCCACGCCGCAGCGGTCGCAAACCGTGCCTTTATAGCGTATGCGCTTATATTTGCCGCAATGGCACTCCCAATCCTTGTCCGGGCCGAAGATACGCTCGCAAAACAGGCCGTCCCTCTCGGGCTTTAGGGTACGATAGTTGATGGTTTCGGGCTTTTTCACCTCGCCCCGGCTCCATTCCCTAATCTTTTCGGGCGACGCCAGGCCAATCCTGATAGAGTCAAAAACAATGGCACCTTCCATGTTCTTCTCGGCTAATACATTCACCTAAACATCATCCCCTTCCTTGTCCCGCTCGTTTGCATCCTCCTGATACATATCCTCATCGTCGTCAATTTCATCAACCTCGTTGATGCCAAAGGCCTCCAGCGCGCCGCCCAGGGTCTCCTCGGCGCCTTCTTCATCTTCATCAAGTTCGTCGTCTTCGTCGTCGTCTTCGTCGTCAATTTCAAACTCCTCATCCGCCACTTCCAGCACCTTTTCCAGCAGGCCGGTGGCCGAAGCCCCGGCGACGGTGCTGTCTTGATAGTCTACAAAGCTGCGGTTGATTTTTTTGACGAATGAAGATTCATCGCCGTGGGAAGGCTCGACACCTTCTATATTCACATTGAGGTCGTCCACATCCTCAATCATTTCCTTAATTTCAACTTCCTGGTCGGGGCCTTTCAGCACGCGTACATCCAGGGCCAGGGCTTGCAGCTCTTTCAGCAAGACCTTAAAGGATTCCGGCACGCCGGGCTCCGGGATATTTTCGCCCTTGACAATGGCCTCGTAGGTTTTTACGCGCCCCACAATGTCGTCGGACTTAACCGTGAGTATCTCTTGCAGAGTATATGCCGCGCCATAGGCCTCCAGCGCCCAAACTTCCATCTCACCAAAGCGCTGGCCGCCAAATTGGGCCTTGCCGCCCAGGGGCTGCTGCGTCACCAGCGAATATGGCCCCGTAGAGCGGGCGTGGATTTTGTCGTCCACCAGATGATGCAGCTTTAAATAATGCATATAGCCCACCGTTACGGGATTGTCAAAAAATTCGCCGCTGCGGCCGTCCCGCAGCTTTATTTTGCCGTCACGATTTATGGGCACGCCCTTCCATTCGTCCACATGGCCGCGATTTGCTTGCAATTGGTCGAAAATTTCAGGCTCCAACACGCCCTGCCATTTGTCGGCAAAGTCCTCCTCGTGCATATTGATATAATCGTCGGCCAAGTCCAATGTATCCATGATATCCGTGCCGTTTGCGCCGTCAAACACGGGGGTGGCCACCTTCCAGTCCAGCACCTTTGCCGCCAAGCCCAGATGCACCTCCAGCACCTGCCCGATATTCATACGGGAAGGCACGCCAAGGGGATTAAGCACAATGTCCAAGGGGCGTCCGTTGGGCAAAAACGGCATATCTTCCACGGGCAGCACCCGGGAAATTACGCCCTTGTTGCCATGGCGGCCCGCCATTTTGTCCCCCACGGAAATTTTGCGTTTTTGCGCGATATACACGCGCACAACTTGATTTACGCCGGGGGGAAGCTCGTCACCGCTTTTGCGGCTAAAGACCTTCACGTCAACAATTATGCCCGATTCCCCATGGGGCACCCGCAGGGATGTGTCGCGCACCTCCCGCGCCTTTTCGCCAAAAATGGCACGCAGCAGGCGCTCTTCGGCGGTCAGCTCCGTCTCGCCTTTGGGCGTCACCTTGCCCACCAAAATATCATTGGGCCGCACCTCTGCGCCAATGCGGATGATGCCGTCCGCGCCAAGGTCCTTTAGGGCATCCTCGCCCACATTGGGTATGTCTCTCGTAATTTCCTCGGGGCCCAGCTTGGTGTCGCGGGCCTCGCTTTCATATTCCTCAATATGGATGGACGTATACACATCCTCCGCCACAAGTTTTTCGCTAAGCAAAATTGCGTCCTCGTAATTATAGCCCTCCCAGGCCATAAAGCCAATCAGCGGGTTTTGCCCCAAAGCAAGCTCCCCATCCCGTGTCGAGGGCCCGTCGGCGATAATGTCCCCCTCGGACACATAGTCCCCCTCTTTGACGATGGGCCGCTGGTTTATGCATGTGCCCTGGTTTGAGCGCGAAAATTTCACGACTTTGTAATAATCCTTTGCGCCCGTCTCGGTCTTGACTATTATGGAATTTGCGGAGACATGCTCTACAGTGCCGTTATTTTTGGCGATGACGCACACGCCGCTGTCCTTGGCCGTCTTATACTCCATACCCGTGCCCACAATGGGCGAATCCGTCCGCAAAAGCGGCACGGCCTGGCGCTGCATATTGCTGCCCATCAGCGCCCGGGACACATCGTCATTTTCCAAAAAGGGAATAAGAGCCGTGGACACGGAAACAATCTGCTTGGGCGAAACGTCCATCAGGTCAATTTCCTTCACGGCAAATTCGTTTATCTGGTCCTTATGGCGGCCGGGCACGCGGGCCTCCACAAATTCGTTGTTTTCGTTCAAAATGGCCGTGGCCTGGGCCACCACAAAGTTTTCCTCTTCGTCGGCGGTGACATAGATAAATTCGTCTGTAAGGCGCGGAATTTCGGTCTGCTTGTCAACCTTGCGATATGGGGCCTCGATAAAGCCATATTCGTTGATGCGCGCATAGGTGGCCAGAGAATTTATCAGGCCGATATTTGGCCCTTCCGGCGTCTCAATTGGGCACATACGGCCATAGTGGCTGTCATGCACATCGCGCACCTCAAAGGATGCCCGGTCCCGGGAAAGGCCGCCGGGGCCAAGGGCCGAAAGGCGGCGCTTGTGTATAAGCTCGCCCAAGGGATTGGTCTGCTCCATAAATTGCGACAACTGGCTGCTGCCAAAAAATTCCTTTACCGCGGCAGTCACGGGGCGTATGTTGATAAGGGCCTGGGGCGTGATGCCTTCAAGGTCTTGAATTGTCATACGCTCGCGAATAACGCGCTCCATACGTGAAAGGCCTATGCGAAATTGGTTTTGCAAAAGTTCTCCCACGGCGCGTATGCGGCGGTTGCCCAGATGGTCTATGTCGTCCCGGTTGCCAATGCCATAATCCAGGGCCAATATATAATTGATGGACGCCATCATGTCATCCACGGTGATATGCTTTGGCACCAGCTTGCCTCTGTTGGCTTTCAGGGCCAAAATAAGCTCCTCGTCGTCCTCGTGGCTCTCCATCAGCGTCATTAAAACGGGAAAATGCACCTTCTCCTTGATGCCGACGGCGGCGGGCTCTATGCCCCGCATGGCCAAAAAATCATCAATGGCGACGGTGTTATTCGTCAATATTTTGGTGGCAACTTCCTCGTCACCACGGGTGGCTTTCACCCAAACATGGCCTGCGCCGCTGTTTTGTATGGCGTCGGCCATCTCCAGCGTAATGACCTCTCCGGCGCGGGCCATCACCTCGTCGGTGATGGGATTAACAGCATCCCGCGCCAAAACATGCCCTTTTGCGCGGCTGCGCAGGGCCAGCTTCTTGTTAAATTTATATCGGCCTACTTTTGCAAGGTCATATCGCTTGGGGTCGAAAAACATGCTGCGCAAAAGGGATTCGGCGCTTTCAACGGTGGGCGGCTCGCCCGGTCTCAGGCGTTTATACACCTCCAAAAGGCCCTCGTCCTTGTTTTTGCTTACGTCTTTTTCAATTGTGGCCATCAGCTTTGGCTCTTCGCCAAAAAGCTCTACAATTTCGGCGTCGGTGGCCACGCCCATGGCGCGTATAAAGCATGTAACAGGGATTTTGCGCGTCCTGTCAACCCTAATGGAGAAAATGTCGTTAGAATCCGTTTCATATTCCAGCCATGCGCCGCGATTTGGTATCACAGTGGCGGTCAGCAGCTGTTTACCCACTTTGTCATAATCAATGTCGTAATATATGCCCGGAGAGCGCACAAGCTGCGATACCACCACACGCTCTGCGCCATTTATAATGAAGGTTCCCGTATCCGTCATCAGCGGAAATTCGCCCATAAAAATTTCCTGTTCTTTAATTTCGCCCGCGTCTTTGTTGCGCAGGCGGGCCTTTATGCGCAAAGGGGCGGCATAGGTTGTGTCTCTCTCTTTACATTCTTCGATGGTATATTTTGTGTCGGTTCTGTCTAAATAATGGCCCGCAAATTCTAAAACCAGCGTCTCGCCATAATTTGTGATGGGCGAAATGTCGTTAAACACTTCGTCCAGCCCCTCTTCAAGAAACCATCGATAGCTGTCCTTTTGCACCTCTATCAAATTGGGCATGGATAAAATCTCGTCAATTCTGGAATAGCTCATACGGTCTACGCCGCCGCTCCGCAGCTTGCGTATTCTGTTTTTCTCCATAGCGCATCTACTCCCTTTGCGAAAATTAAATTTTTGATTCGGTCACTGAAAATATATAAAAAAATTATCTTGATTTTTTTTGTAAACTGTGATATACTAAGCGTAGACAGTGGGAACATATGACGTTTTGTTACGCCCGAAATTATACAGACCTTTATTATAACAGGCTTTATTTCCCGTGTCAAGAGGTATTTTTCGCATTTTTGAAGGCATTTTTAAAGAGTATCCCATATGTAATATATTGCAAGAGCTTATTCTGAATGGGATAGGCTTTTTGTCATTGCTGTAAAGTATTGACGCAAATTTCCTATTTTATACATTATAAATGAAAGCGGGCGAATATATGAGAATTTTAATCATAGGCGCAAATGACGAAAAGCTGGCCGCAGCAGCGCGCTTGCGCAGGCTGGACGAAGCGGCAAAAATTATCCTGGCCCACGAGGCGGCGGACAGCCCGGAAGCAGAGCATTTTCGCCGCAGATACCGCATAGACATGCGGCCATATACGCGCTTTGTTTCGGCGGACATGGGCTATAGCAATGTGGCCACGCTGGAGGATGTGCTGACGCAGCATATCTATCAGGAAGAATTTGACAGGATTATCAATATAGAGCCTCATTCGGCCAATTTGGCAATTGCGGACATTGACAGGGCCTCCCTTGATTATTATTTTGATGCCGACGCCGCCGCCCATATTGCGCACCATGTGCCGGAAAATACACAAATTTCCATACGGCATATCAATGGCGCCGGGGGTGTGGGGCGGCATATTGCCGATGAAATATACGGCCGAACGAGGCAGGCAAAAACTTCCATAAAAATGCAGGCAGCGGATTTCGGCAATATTGTGCTGGTTTGGCTTGGCGCCACCGAAAAGGGCCTAAACGCGCAGCAAGTGCCGCATATGTATTCGATTTTGCCTATCCCCCACGGTTTCTTAAAGCTGCTGTATGATGACGCGGGCAGCATATTGGGCTTTGCAGCGCTGGGCCAAAGCCCGATTGCGGAAAATTGCGCGGACATGATGATGACATTGGTTAAAATGGGCGGCAACATCCAGCATATGGCGCATCTGGAGCTGGCAGGCAGTGGCAATCCGCTGCAAATCCTGGGCAAAATCGCGCAAAATGTGGTGGAAAAGCGGCTGTATATCGCATATGCGGATGAAATCGGGCAGCTTGCTCGTAGCGAGGTCATATTGCTGGATGTGCGCCACAGCCATGAATTCATGGTCCACTACATTAACGGCAGCGTGAATATCCCGCTGGATATTTTGCGCGAGAGCATCTATCGGCTGGAGCATCACAAGGAAATTATCACCATCTGCGGCGACGGCAAGGAAAGCTATCTGGCGGCGCGGATATTGATGGGCCATGGCTTTAAAACGCGGCATCTTGCGGGCGGCCTTGCCTATGCCATGCCGATTATAGCGTCTTATTAGGAGAAAAATATGCAAAAGCGCATAATTCAAAGCAACGGGATTGCTGTTGCCGTTATATACAGCCACGAGATAATTATCGCCGACGCGCAGTCTGCCCTGGACCTGATTGCGGATATTGATTATAATGATAACTGCCAGAGGATGGCCATAAACAAAGGGGCCGTCACCCCGGATTTTTTCAAGCTGGGCACGGGCATGGCGGGAGAGATATTGCAAAAATTCGCCAATTATTCCAAGAAAATCGCGATTATAGGTGATTTTTCGGGATATGCAAGCCAATCGCTGAAGGATTTTATCTACGAGTGCAATCGGGGCAATTTTGCCTTTTTTGTGCCCGATGAGCAAACGGCAGTTGAGAGGCTGACAGAGAGGTGATTATATGCTTTATACTATTTATGCAGCGCTGTTATTTTTTGTCATTCCCATAGGGCTTCCGGTGTTTGCGAGCATTTTCATCCGCAAGCCCCATTTGCGTGAATATATCTGGATTTCCCCGATAGTGGTTTTGGTGCTTTCGGTGCTGCTAAGCTGGGCGTATAATCCCTACTTTTTCGAATGGCTGTTTGACGGCTATCGGGACGGCCACAGAGACCGATATTTTAGAATGGTTTTCATTATTCCCTGCCTAACGTCCGCGGCGGTTACGGCGGTGTGCCGTATGGTGAATCGTTGTCGGGGGCGTGTATTTTGACGAATATAAGGCAAAAGGAGAAAATATATGGATAAGGTTAAATACTGGCTTAACTTAGCTGACGAGGATATGTCTGTTGCCAGGCTGTTAATGGACGGAAAGAAATATTTGCAAGCAGGATTTTTCTGCCATTTGACTGCGGAAAAAGCAATAAAAGCGGTAATTTCTTCCAAATCTGACGAAATTCCGCCAAAAATACACGACTTAAAGGTGTTGGCAAGGCAAGGCGGTATTAGCGGCGATTTGACAGAGGGGCAATTTAGTCTGCTGGAGAGGCTTAACCCGCTCCAGATAGAAGCAAGATATCCCGAGTACAAATCAGAGATAGTCACAACACTGTCTGCCGGAATATGCCAAGAGATATATGACGAAACGGAGGCATTTTTATGTTGGATAAAACAACGGCTAGACAAATAGCGCAAAGATATGCCGAAAATGTTCGCAAGGCATTGAACCCCAAAGCAGTAATCCTTTTTGGCTCATATGTCGACGGCAACCCGCATGAATATAGCGATATTGACATTGCCGTGATTTTTGACGGCTATAAGGGCGATTGGTTTGACGCATCCGTGCTGCTGCAGCGCTTGCGGCGTGGCATAGATGATAATATACCAAACGGTATCGAGCCGCATCTAATGGACGAGGCTAATGACCACAGCGGATTTTTAGAGCATGTCAAAAAAACGGGCGAGGTTGTTTATCAAGCCTAAATCAGGTAGCAAGCCGCCCTCACAAGGAGATTACAAATGAACAAATCTTTCGTACATCTGCATAATCACACGGAATACAGTCTGCTGGACGGCTCTGCCAAAATCGGCGAGATGGTGCAAAGGGTGAAGGAACTGGGCATGGACGCCGTGGCTATCACCGACCACGGCAGCCTTTTTGGCGCCATACATTTTTACAAGGCCGCCAAAAAAGTGGGCATAAAGCCCATTTTGGGCTGCGAGGTTTATGTGGCGTTCGACAGCCGCCATAGCAAGGAGAGCAACAAAAACCTTACGTATCATTTGGTGCTGTTGGCGGAAAATAACGAGGGCTGGCGCAATTTAATGAAGCTGGTCAGCCTGGGGCATACCGAGGGTTTTTATTATCGTCCGCGCATAGATTTAGAATTGCTGCGCCGGCACAATGAGGGGCTTATTTGTCTTTCCGCCTGCCTTGCGGGGCCTGTGGCGAAAAATATATTAAATATATCATACGAGCGCGGCAAGCGGGAGGCCGCTGTATACAAGGAAATATTTGGCAAAGACCGATTTTTCCTCGAAATACAGGGTAATGGTATGCCGGAGCAAAATTTGGTTAATGACGCGCTGATACGCATGGGGCGCGAGCTTGACCTAGATTTGACAGCCACAAACGACTGCCACTATCTTTATGCGGATGATGCCAAGGCGCATGAGGTTCTGGTTTGTATACAGACAGGCAAAACCATGTTGGATGAAAACCGGCTGGAATTT
>JAITMW010000009.1 GCA_031277155.1 Clostridiales bacterium
CGGAGCGATTACTTTTACGGACATCCCCGTGAATACTTACGACAAAACCGTAAGTCAGGCCCGGGCAGAATACAGCGATGCCGACCTAATACGAATTTACCGGGACATAACAATCCTGCGCGAATTTGAGGACATGTTAAATCAAATCAAAACCCAAGAGGCCTACGGCGGCATTAATACCTCATACCCCGGGCCGGCCCATTTGTCCCTTGGACAAGAGGCGGCGGCGGTTGGACAGGCATATCTGCTGAATCGCGACGACATTATCTTTGGCAGCCATCGCAGTCACTCAGAAATTTTGGCAAAGTCCCTCTCTTGCATCGAAAAGCTTGATGATGCCACATTAATGGAGATTATGGAGGGCTTTTTGGGCGGTCGCATTTTACGAACCCTCGAAAAGGTCTACAAGTCCGCCTCTGTAAAAGATTTGGCAATACATTTCGTGCTATACGGCACATTAACAGAGATTTTTGCCCGTGAAAACGGCTTCCATATGGGCATGGGCGGCTCTATGCACGCATTTTTCCTGCCTTTTGGCGTATATCCCAACAATGCCATCGTAGGCGGCAGCGGCCCCATTTCCATCGGCGGAGCCCTTTACAAAAAATGCAATGACAAGCCCGGCATTGTAATTTGCAACATCGGCGACGGCTCGCTGGGCTGCGGCCCTGTTTGGGAGGCCTTTAATTTCGCGGCTATGGACCAGTTTACCACCCTTTGGGATGACATGCCCGGCGGCCTGCCCATCATTTTCAACATCTTTAACAATGGCTACGGAATGGGCGGACAGACCCGCGGCGAAACCATGGCATATGACATGCTGGCGCGGATAGGTGCCGGCATTGCGCCCAGCCAGATGCACGCCGAGCGGGTTTGGGGGCACAACCCCCTTGCTGTTATTGATGCCTACAGGCGCAAATTGGAGACTGTGGGCAAGGGTGACGGCCCCGTTCTGCTAGATGTGGTTACATATCGCCTGTCGGGCCATTCCACATCAGACCAAAACGCCTATCGCTCAAAGGAAGAGATGGAGGCCTGGGCGGCTGTTGACCCCTGTATCGTATTCCGCAAGGAGCTTGTAGAGGCAAAGGTGGCCGCCGATGGCATATTTGATGATATTTGGAACGAAACCCGCCAACGCATGGAGAAAATTTGCCAATGGTCCGCGGATGAGAAAATATCGCCCTATGCGGATTTTGTAAATGACCGGGCGGTGGTAGAGCGGATAATGTTTTCTAATATGAAAATCCCGATTATGGGCGATAGCGAGCCTGTGGTGCTGATGCCCAAGGGCGAATGCTCACGGGTGAAGCAAATTGCGGGCAAAGAGCGTTTTGTCGGTAGGGGCGGCAGGGTGCCGCCCGTTAGCAAAATGAAAAGTTACAATTATCGCGACGCCATCTTTGAGCCGATTTTGGACAAGGTTTACGAAGATTCCTCTTTGATTTTATATGGCGAGGATGTTCGGGACTGGGGCGGTGCATTCGCCGTATATCGCGGCCTGGCAGAGGTTTTGCCCCACTCTCGCCTGTTTAACGCGCCAATTTCAGAGGCTGCCATTGTAGGCTCCGCCGTGGGCTATGGGCTTTGTGGCGGTCGTGTGGTGGCAGAGCTGATGTATTGCGATTTTATAGGCCGTGCCGGGGACGAGGTTTTCAATCAGCTGTCCAAATGGCAGGCTATGAGTGCCGGCATACTCAAGATGCCTGTGGTTTTGCGGGTATCCGTCGGCTCAAAATACGGCGCGCAGCATTCTCAGGATTGGACGGCCCTGGTGGCGCATATTCCGGGCCTAAAGGTATGCTTCCCGGCTACACCTTATGAGGCCAAGGGATTGATGACAGCGGCCCTTAACGGCACAGACCCCGTTGTGTTTTTCGAGAGCCAGCGACTGTATGATATGGGCGAGCAATTTTATCAAGGGGGTGTACCTAAGGAGCCATACGAGCTTGAAATCGGAGGCGTAAACATTTTGCGCAAAGGTGCTGATATCACGATTTTGGCAATTGGCGCAACAGTATATAAAGCCATGGAGGCCGCCGAAATTTTAAGTGCCAAACATGGCATGGAGGCCGAAGTTATCAGCGCTTACAGCCTTGTGCCTCTGGATTATTCAGAGATTGTAAATTCGGTTAATAAGACAGGCCGGGCTGTGCTGGCCTCTGATGCCTGCGCCCGCGGCTCTTTCCTAAATGACGCGGCCCGCAACATCACAGAGCTATGCTTTGACGCGCTGGACGCGCCGCCTGTAGTGGTAGGTGCCAGAAATTGGATAACGCCCCCATTTGAATTTGACGAATTCTTCTTCCCTCAAGCTGGCTGGATTTTGGACGCGATAAATGAAAATATTGTGCCGCTGGCTGGGCATGTTGCAACCGAAAGCTTTACACCGGTGGAGCAGATGCGCAGGGCAAAGAAGGGCGTGTAATTATAATGCTGTATTACGAGTCAAAATCCACAGACCCATATTTCAATCTTGCGCTGGAACAGTATTTGTTTGATAATGTTATCACGCAAAACATTTTTATGCTGTGGCAAAATGATAATACCATCGTCATCGGAAAAAATCAAATTGCCGAAGCGGAGATTAGCCGCCCATTTGTTGAGGCGCATGATATAAAGGTGGCGCGGCGGCTTTCAGGCGGCGGCGCGGTTTATCACGATATGGGCAATCTCAATTTTACATTTATCGTGCCTGAGGGCGATGATATCAACTTTCAATATTTTTGCCGACCCGTTATGAAAACCCTGGCGCAATTTGGCGTAACGGCGGAAGCTCGCGGCAGAAACGACATAACCATAGACGGCAAAAAATTTTCCGGCAATGCCCAATATCGAAAAAAAGGCCGGGTGATGCATCATGGCACCATTATGTTTAATTCGGATTTGGAAACCCTGCAAGCTGCACTAACACCGACCGAAAACAAATTGCAGAGCAAGGGCGTTTCGTCGGTACGAAGCCGCGTAACCAATATCAGCGAACATTTTGGGGTAGATATAACGTTGGAAAAGTTCAAGGATGCTTTGGCAAAAAATGTTTTGCCCCATGATTATGCGACCTATGAGCCGACTGATGAGGAAATTGCGACCATCACCCAATTGCGCGACAATTTGTATTCAACATGGCAATGGAATTTCGGCGCATCACCCCGCTATGCCGTCCAAAAGAGGCGGCGGGTGGAAAACTGCGGAACACTGGAATTTTACCTGAAAGTTGCACAGGGCAAATTGGTGGCTTTTGAGTGCTATGGCGACTATTTTGGCAACAGGCCATATCAGGAACTGTCAGAGCTATTGTCAGGATGTGAATTGAGGCCAGAGGTCATGGCGGCAGCCCTGACAAATATTGACATAAACGAATATTTCTATAATCTGCCAAAAGAAATTTTCGTTGACATCATATGCTCGTAGGGGCGGCACCCTGCCGCCCGTTACCAAGGAGGATAAGCCCAATGAGCCTGAAAATACTAACAGAAATGTCAAATAAATACGGCGCGGACGAAGCCTATGTGCTGGCAGGCGGCGGCAACTCGTCGCGCAAGTATGATAAGGTTATGTTTATAAAATCGTCCGGAGTGAGCCTTGGAGCAATCGGCGCCGATGGTTTTGTCGGCATGGACAGGGCGAAGCTGGACGCAATCATGAGGAAAAGCTACGGCGCGGGCGACGGGCAGAGCGACGGCGGGCAAAACGGCAACGGCATAAGCGGCTCGGGTGGCGGGCAAAGCGGCGGCGGCGGGCAGAGTGGCGACGGCGGCGGCGACGCCGCGCGCGAAGCCGAAGTGCTGGCGGACGTCATGAATTC
>JAITMW010000130.1 GCA_031277155.1 Clostridiales bacterium
AAAGGCATTTTGAAGGTGAACGTCCGGCTCTGCCGGTAAATTTGAATCCGGATTTACCGCCGTATCATATGAGAATGTTCGGGCTAGCCAACAGGTCATGGAGGCTTGGCATACTATTCAGCGATGGTACGGTGTTACGCCGCAGTGGTTCCGGCTTTTCAGGTCTCGGTGATTTCTTCCCGCCCGATGGTCAATTCGATATATTAAACGACTTCATCATGACCATCGGCACAGAAATCCAAGAGCGTCACGCCGCAGAAGCCGCACAAAGCGAATAAGTCCAACATAACAATATCATCATTTCCTAAAGGAGGGCGAAACATGTTGAGCTTGGAAGTGAACAATGTAAAAAAGCGTTTTGGCAAGGTCGAGGCTTTGAAAGGCGTAAATTTGCGCGTAAATGAAGGCGAGGTTTTTGCTTATATCGGTCCCAACGGCGCCGGCAAATCCACCACCATTCGGGTGCTTTTGGGCATTTTGCAGGCCAATGAGGGCGAAGCGAAGGTTTTTGGGCTGGATGCCTGGCGCGACAGCGTTGAAATTCACAGGCGCATTGCTTATGTGCCCGGCGATGTAAATTTATGGCCGAATCTAACGGGCGGCGAAGTGATTGACCTTTTTGTCAGCTTGCGCGGCAGCCACGACAAGGCCCGCCGTCAGCGGCTTATCAAGGATTTTAATCTGGACCCCTCAAAGAAATGCCGCACATATTCCAAGGGTAATCGTCAAAAAGTCGCGCTGATTGCGGCTTTTGCCTCCGAGGTTGACCTATACATACTGGATGAGCCTACAAGCGGCCTGGACCCCCTGATGGAGCAGGTTTTTCAAGAGTGTGTGCTGGAGCAAAAGCGAAAGGGCAAGGGCGTCTTTTTGTCCAGCCATATTTTAAGCGAGGTGGAGAGGCTGTGCGACCGTGTGGCCATCATTCGTGAAGGGGAAGTGGTGGAGACGGGAACACTGACGGAATTACGCCATCTTACGCGATATAATATCAAAGTGATAAGCGAGAGGCCCATTGAGGGACTGGAGCGCATGGAAGGAATTTCTGACATTGTGCGCCATGAAGACGGCCTGGCTTTTCATGTAGAGCGGGCGCAAATGGGCGAGGCCATTGCGCATATCAGCGGCTTTGGCATTGTCAGCCTACAAAGCGCGCCGCCCACGCTGGAAGACTTATTCATGAAGCATTACAAAGAGGAGGTGTAGGCATGGGAAATTTTGCGGGCACCTTACGACTGGCATTTTTCATTTTGCGGCGCGAGCGTGTAATTTCCGTCATTTGGATTTTGCTGCTTTTGGCCGTTGTGGCCGGGCTGGCGGGGCCTATGGGCGGTATTATAGAGCCCGAGGCGCGCATGGTCCTGGGCATCACCATGCAAAATCCCGCCATGGTGGCCATGATGGGCCCTGTTTACGGCATTGAAAATTATACATTGGGGGCGATGTATACCAATATGATGCTGTTGTTTTCCGCCATGGCCGTGGCCGTGATGAATATCCTTCTTGTGGTGCGTCATACCCGCGCCGACGAAGAGCTGGGGCGGTATGAGGTATTGCGCAGCCTGCCCGTGGGGCGCATGGCCAATCTCAACGCCACCATGATTTTTGCCGTGGATGTAAATTTCACAATATCTGCGCTGATTGGGCTGGGGCTGTATATCTTCGGAGACTATTCCATGACCCTTAGCGGCTCTATGCTGTTTGGCGCGGCAATGGGCGTAACAGGCATTGTCTTTGCGGCTATAACGGCCCTTTTTGCCCAGCTGATGCCAACATCCCGCGCAACGACGGGCTATGCCTTCTTAACAATGGGAATTTTTTACATCGTGCGCGCCGCGGGGGATATCAATGCGGAGGTACTTTCGCTGATAAGCCCATTGGGGCTGGTTATGCGGGCGCAGGTATATGTTGAAAATTATGTTTGGCCCATATTTGTGCTGCTGGCCTTTGCCGCCATAATCACCCTTGTGGCATATAAACTTAATTCTCTGCGGGATATTGACCAGGGCTTTATTCCGCAGCGGCCTGGACGTCCCGAGGCCAAAAAAAGCCTGCTTTCGCCGTTTGGGCTGGCCAGGCGCCTGCTGATGGGCAGCATTATAACATGGATTATCGTGATGTTTGCGCTGGGCGCGTCCTATGGCAGCATCTTGGGCGATATTGATGATTTTGTGGCCACCAACGAGCTTTATCAGATGCTGATAGGCTATTCGGATGATTTTCCCCTCACCGTCATGTTTGCAGGCATGATAAATGCCCTGATGGCGATACTTGCGCTGGTTCCGCTTGTTATAGTCATTCTGCGCGCCAAAGGCGAGGAAAAAGAAGGCCGCACAGAGGCCGTGCTGGCGGCGGCTGTCAAACGCAATGTCTATTTGGCCGGGTTTGTGGGCATGGCCTTTGCAGCAAGCGTGATAATGCAGCTGGCCAACACCATAGGGCTGTATCTTGCGGCCATAACCGTGCTGCCCGACCCAAGCGAGCTGCCGCTGTATATGTTGCTGCAAGCCAATTTGGTGTATCTTCCGGCATTGTGGGCCATAATGGGCCTGACGACCTTTTTGCTGGGTGCCCTGCCAAAAACCACAGGGGCCATTTGGGCATATTTCGGATTTGCCTTTTTGATGGTATTTATCGGCAGATTGCCCGATGTGCTGCCGGCGTGGGTTGGCTATTTGTCGCCATTCCATTATATTCCGGAATTGCCTGTGGATGATATGAGCTGGCCTGCTATGATTGTGCTGACAATTATCGCGATTTGTTTGACAGCAGCAGGATTTTTCTTCTACAATCGAAGGGATGTGAAGCCGAATTAAGGAGTGTTTACACTACCACGAAAAACACGAAAAGACACGAAAACTCCCTCTCCGGGCGCAATTTTCGTGTTTTTTCGTGCCTTTCGTGGTTTAAGACATCCCCGGATAGGTTTGTCGCGAAATACCTTCGCGTCATTTCGCACTTGATGCGGAATGACACGTGGATTGCTTCGCCTTGCGGCCTGCAATGACGCCGTAAGAACTGCCGCTTCACCGCCCGTGGTATTTTCATATCCTTCAAACCCTACTCCAAATATCTTTCAATTGCGGAAATCTCA
>JAITMW010000056.1 GCA_031277155.1 Clostridiales bacterium
AAAAAATGCCAAATATTTGCGGCGCCTTTTGCTGTGAATTTGGAGCTGGGCAAGGGCAAGGATACTACTGTGCAGCCTGATTTGGTTGTGGTTTGTGACCCGAGCAAGCTTGACAAAAGGGGCTGCAACGGTGCGCCTGATGTGGTGATAGAGATTTTGTCGCCATCCACCGCGGGGCTTGATATGGGCATAAAGCAGAGAAAGTATCAGGATGCGGGCGTGCTTGAATATTGGATTGCAGACCCTGCAAACAGGATTATACAAATGTTTACGCTGAAAGACGGTCTGTATTTTGCGAATAATTTTGTAGAAGATGAGACTGTTGTTTCGGGCGTGCTGAAGGGCCTGGAAATACCGCTGCCGGAAATTTTTCCGCCGGAGGAAGCAGAGCAAAATAACGATAACCAACAGGAGGAAGATTAAATGTCGCATTTGGTTTTGGCAATCAATCCCGGGTCCACGTCCACGAAAATCGGGCTGTTTCGGGACGACGAGGTCGTGTTTATCAAAAATATCGAGCATGACCGCCAGGAGATTTTGAAATTTCCCGACACACCCAGCCAGCGAGAGTTTCGCCTGAAATTTGTGCTTGAGGCCCTTGAGGAGCATGGTGTCGCACCCACGGACCTCAGCGGCGTGGTGGGGCGCGGCGGCCTTATGCCTACGATTGAGACGGGCGGCTATGTGATTAACGACTTGATGAAGGAGTGGATTACCGCCGAGAGGGGCGGCTCCCACGCATCCAATTTGGGCTCGCTTTTGGCTGATTTGGTGGCAAAAGAGGCGGGATGCGGCGCGTATATTTATGACAGCGTGGCGTCGGGGCGGCTGCCGGAAATTGCCGCCATCACGGGCTTTCCCGAAATTAAGCGCAAATCTCTTTCTCATGTGCTAAATTCCCGGGCGCAGTCAATTGAATTTGGCAAGAAAATCGGCAAAAGCTTCGAGGAGATGAACATTATCATCGCGCATCTGGGCGGCGGCATTTCCCTTTCGGTTTACGAAAAGGGCGTGCTGATGGATTCTGTCGGCGATGATTGGGGCCCGTTTTCGCCCGAGCGCGCAGGTGCCGCGCCGCTGATGGATTTTGTAAATGTTTTCCATGAAAGCGGCATTAACAAGCGCGACCTAAAGAAAAAATTGCGCGGCGCTGGCGGCGTGGTGGCGCATCTGGGCACCACCGACATTCGTGAAGTGGAGCAAATGATACATAACGGCGACAAAAAGGCAAGGGCGGTGCTTGGCGCAATGTGCTATAATGTGGCCAAGGCCATAGGGAGCCTGGCCACGGCCACTTTCGGCCGCATCGATTATATCATTATCACGGGCGGTATCGCGAAATCCGCCATGGTTACGGAGCTTATTGCCGAACGTGTGAGCTTCATTGCCCCTGTGGAAATTATGCCGGGAGAATATGAGCTTGAGGCTTTGGCGGCGGGATGCTTGCGAATAATCACTGGTCAGGAAGCGCCGAAGGTGCTGGTTGCCATTGATGACGAGGGCATTGGCATCAGCGAAATTGTTGCCAACGGGCATTAGCGAAGTGCCCTTGGGCGCGGGCGAGCAAAGCTCGCCCCTACAAGCCCCAAAGGCCCGGCAGCTGCGGGAAGCGTTCGGCCACTTGTAGGGGCGGCCTTTGGCCGCCCGCTCTTTTATGGAATTAATCCAAATTTACGGAAGAGCGGGCGAGCAAAGCTCGCCCCTACGGAATTGAGTTGCTACTTTACACAGACATACCGACAGGGGCCTGTAGGGGCGAGCTTTGCTCGCCCGCTGATTAAGCCTTCCCGCCGCTAAAAATCAGGAGATGATAAATTGACAATTGAAGAAAGAAAGCGGCAAAAGGCCGTGGTGATTTTTATGTTCATCGTGGCCTTCTCCGGCTTGGGCTTGGGCCTGTCAGACAGCGTGTTTTCCGTATATTTCAGGGAAGCATATGGCGTAGAGGCCCTGCAGCGCGGCTGGATAGAGCTGCCGCGAGAGCTGCCGGGCATTTTGACGATATTTGTTGTGTCGGGGCTGGCGGTTTTGGGCGATATTCGGCTGGCTTTGGCGGCGCAGGCCCTCAGCATTGTGGGAATATTGGCCCTGGGGCTGTTGTCGCCGCCTTTTGCGTGGATGCTGGTGTTTTTGTTTATCAATTCGCTGGGGATGCACATGTTTATGCCGCTGTATGACAGCATCGGGATGTCCCTGGCCAAACAGGGCGGCTTTGGCACAATTATGGGGCGGTTTAACGGCTTGCGCACGGCCTTTGGCATGTTGGCGGCCATATTGGTCTTCGTGGGCTTTCGCACAGACTTTTTCTCGTTTACCACGCCCGTCATCCTCGTGTTTATCATCGCCGGGGCCATGTTTGCCGGGGTCTTCGTGCTGTTGCTTATTTTGCGGCGGCATACGGGGGACATAAAATCCACAAAGCCCAAATTTGTGATGAAAAAGGCATATACGAAATATTACATATTGGCCATGTTATTTGGCGCGCGCAAGCAAATTATGTATGTGTATGGCCCATGGGTGCTGATTGAATTGCTGGGCTTTGGCGCGGACGACATGGCCCCGCTTATCATCACAGGGTCGGCCATTGGCATATTTTTCCTGCCACTTGTGGGCCGCTGGATAGACAAATTCGGCACATCCCGCATCATGATGATAGAGGCGGGAGTTTTCCTGCTGATATATCTGGGATATGGCATATTGGCGGCGGGCCTGCACGGCGGCTGGCTGATGGGTATCACGGCCGTAATTGGCATGGCCGTTGCGGTGAACATCGCCGACCGCGTAACCGTGCAATTTGGCATGGTGCGCAATGTGTATATGCGCTCTATTGCGGTGTCGCCCGAGGATGTGACGCCAACGCTGGCCACAGGCATGGCGCTGGACCATGTGCTAAGCATCGCCAGCGCCATATTATGCGGATATCTTTGGCGGGAGCTTGGGCCGCAATATGTCTTTGTGTTTGCCGGGGTGCTGGCGGCGGGGAATATGATTGTTGCGGGAAGCATTAAGAAAGGTCGGTATTGCGAATGAAAATAACAAAAAGAAACATAATAGCATCCTTATCTGCCATCTTATTTATTATTATCATGGCTACAATCTGGGTCAAGCTGGTGCCCCTTGTTCTTACCGATTTGGTAAACTATCTTACAAATGCCCCGGAACCGGAAACAAACTATTGGCAGACCATTGACGTTTATAATGTCGGCAGCTTTAGGGTTCCTGCCGAATGGTATGTGGAATGGGATGACAGAGTGCTGCTTGTCACCGATAGACC
>JAITMW010000061.1 GCA_031277155.1 Clostridiales bacterium
TTTTGCGCCATGGGGCGCAGGTTACGCTGACGGATACCAAGAACGCGCCGCAAATTGACGCCGAGCTGCTTAAGAATGAAAATGTATCAACATATTTTGGCAAAACCCCCGATGATATAGTGTCGGATTTTGATATAGTGGTGATTAGCCCCGGAATTTCGGTATATTCGCCCTTTGTGGACATTGCGCGCCGCGCGGGTGCTGCCGTTGTGGGCGAAATTGAAATTGCGGCGGCGGTTTGTAAGGCGCCCATAATTGCTGTGACGGGCACCAACGGCAAAACCACCACCGTGTCCATGGCGGGGAACATCATGCAAATTTTTGCGAAGAGTTCCCGCGTGGTTGGCAATATCGGCTTGCCATTTTGCGACGTGGCCGAGGACATTGCCGCGGACGCTTTCGCTGTGGCGGAAATCTCCAGCTTTCAGCTGGAGACCATTGCGGATTTTCGCCCTAAGATTTCTGCGGTGCTGAATATGACCCAGGACCATCTGGACCGCCACATCACCATGGAAAATTATATCGCGGCCAAGGAGCGGATTTTTGAAAACCAGCGTCCCGACGACTTTTGCATTTTGAATTATGACAACGAAATTACGCGCAATATGGCGGCAAAGACCGCCGCACAAGTGATTTTCTTTAGCAAGCGGCCCATGGATGCCGGCGTTTTTGTGAAGGACGGCGCAATTTGTGTAAGCCTTGGCAGCCACTGCGGCGAAATCATGAAGCTTGAGGATTTGCCGACACCCGGCACCCACAATCTGGAAAATGCAATGGCGGCGGCGGCAATGGCGGCGGCGGCCGGTGTGCCGACAGACACAATAGCGGAGGGATTGCGCGGCTTCCGCGCGGTAGAGCATCGCCTGGAGCATGTGCGCGGGTTGCGGGGCGTGGATTTTTATAATGACAGCAAGGCCACCAATGTGGATTCCGCCATCATGGGCATTGACGCCATGTCGCGCCCCGTAATTTTAATCGGCGGCGGCCAAGGCAAGGGCCAGAATTTTGACAGGCTGATTGCGGCCTTTGGCGGCAAGGTGAAATCCTTTGTTATGATGGGCGAGGCGGCGCAGCAGCTGGCCGAAACATGTCAGGCCCATAACTTCGCGGCTTATAAGACAGCGGCGGATATGCAAGATGCCGTAAACATCGCGTTTGCGCAGGCAGTGGAGGGCGATTGCGTCCTGCTGTCGCCGGCATGTGCGTCCATGGATATGTTTGATGATTTTGAACACAGGGGAAATGTTTTTAAAGCAATTGTAAGGAAATTGCAATAAACTCCAGGAGGGAGGACGGGATATGTCTGATATACCAAGAGGGCATGGCAGGGATGTGATACCATTCCCGCAAGAGCGGGTGGCGCGGGATATGCCGAAAAGGCCGAAAACCGAGGCCAAGGACGGCAAGCGCATAATAATCCGCGAATATGACCATATAATCTTCATCAGCACCATTGTGCTTGTGGCCTTTGGGCTGGTGATGGTGCTTTCGGCCAGCTCCTACGCCGCCATGCACAGCGGCGCGGGCATATACAGCTATTTTATAACCCAGGCGTTTGGCGCGGGGCTGGGCTTTGTGGGCATGATTTTTGCCGCCACGATAAATTATAAATTTGTCTCGCGATTTTCCGGGCTGATATATCTTTTGGCTTTGGGCGCGCTGGGGCTGGTATTTACGCCGCTGGGCATCGAATTTCAGGGCGCGACACGCTGGGTCAGCATCGGCGGCTTTAATTTTCAGCCGTCAGAGCTGGCAAAGGTCGCCGTAATCATCATGATGGCGAAATACATATCCGACGACACAAACAGGGTCAATACCCTGCGCGGGCTTTTTGGCTGCGCCGTAATTCTTGCGCTGCCTTTGGTGCTTGTGATGTTGGGGCGCAATATGTCCACCATGATAATTTTATCCGCCATCGCCTTTGCCATAATTTTTTTGGCAAGCCCGTATTTTTGGCGCTGGGTGGCGCTGGGGGCCACTGCCGCCTTTGGTGTCGCGGGATATCTGCTGTATGAGCATTTCATCGGCGAAGGCTTTCGCGGCGCGCGTTTCGGCGCGTGGCTGGACCCCTTTGCGGACCCCACGGGCTTTGGCTTTCAAAATGTGCAATCCCTTTATGCCTTGGCGTCGGGCGGCCTGTTTGGCCTGGGGCTGGGCAATTCCAATCAAAAGCTGTATTATCTGCCCGAGGCGCAAAACGACTTTATCTTTGCCATCATTGTGGAAGAGCTGGGGCTTTTTGGCGCGATGATAGTGCTGATGCTGTTTGGCATATTGGTGTGGCGCGGGGCCATGGCCGCCATCAACAGCCGCTCGGTGCTGGGCTGCCTTATTGCCACGGGCATTGTCACCATGATATCCGTGCAAGTCATCATAAATGTGGGCGTTGTGACCAATACCATCCCCAACACGGGCATACCGCTGCCGTTTATCAGCTATGGCGGCACAAGCATTGCCGTCATGATGACGGCCGTGGGTATGCTTCTAAATATTTCCAGATATCGAAGGACATAAAAAGGGCGGCCGTCTTAGGCCGCCCGTAAAATCAGGGGTTTCGATTGTTTGCGTGCTGCTGATACTGGGAAAGTATATATTGCTCTCGAAAGCCCAGCACCCGCGGCACATATGTCTGTGTCTCCGCGAAGGGCGGTATGCCGCCGTGACGCTCCACAGCACCCGCGCCGGCATTGTACGCCGCCAGCGCAAGCTCTAAATCGCCATCAAAGCGATTTAGCATACGACGCAGATATTGGGTGCCGCCGTCGATATTTTGC
>JAITMW010000076.1 GCA_031277155.1 Clostridiales bacterium
CGCCTGTTTGCAAACTCCCGCCACCTTTTGCGCACGGTGCGTTCATAATCCCCAAAGCCTTTGATTTTCTCGGGATTTTTCTCTGCCCTGATGGCCACAACGCGCCCCAGAGGCGTGTCCGCCGTCAACCCGGAGAGCAGGCGGCAATATTCCCCAAAGGCAATGTCTTCCCGCGCCAGCCTGATGCCGTATTGCATTGCAAAGCTGGCCTCAATCAGGGCTTTGTCATGGCCCATGTCGTAAAATGCCTCGTCACTGCTTTCCCGCGCGAAACCGGGCGCGCGCTTCCTCCACCGTCAAATCCTGTATGGCCGCCAAAATTATGACGACAATGTCCTGCATTGTGCCAAAAGGCAAATCCATACGCACAATTTCCGCGAAATTCTCGCCGCCCGGGGCTTCGCCTATGATAATCTCAAATTCGCCGCCGTCTGCCGCCTTCACGCGCTCATTAATGCGCTCGTAGGCCGACAGGCGGTTGTCAATTTCATAAATTTTGTCGCCAATGCGGATTTCCGGCCGCTTTGTTAATTTTTCGCTATCAATCACATACATAAAAGCCTCCTTATAGCAGTAAATACTAACTTACACTCCATGCCGAACTGTAAGCGTAGGGGCGAGCTTTGCTCGCCCGCGTCCCAGGTCTAACGGAGTCTCAAAGGTTCACGTAATGCGCATAACCAGCGGGCGACCACAGGTCGCCCCTACACATATCACACCGCTCATTTCACATAGTCAAATACATACAAACCCATAAACCCCGTAGGGGCGAGCTTTGCTCGCCCGCACCCCAAGTAACTTTGTCATCCCCATATGCGCAACACCCGCGGGCGAGCAAAGCTCGCCCCTACACGCTGCTAGGCTTGCAAGTCCGTCAGCGCATCCTTAACATAGCTAGGTTTACCGTCCGACATACAATCAAATTCCAATGCCGCCACATCCGTCGCCGCGCCGCCGTCCGATGCCGTCACATTAACAATGCAGTCCATCACCAGCTTGCTGCCGTCGGGAAACACCGTCTCCAACACCGTCACAGCCCCATTGCCATTTTCATACGCCAGCCCGGCCACATAATTATTGCCCGCGTCACCATAATTGCGCTTGCCCGAAAGGGACACCGTCACCGATTTGCTCGTCATCAGGCGGCGCACCCAACCCTCCTGGTCAATGGGATTCCATTGCTCCACCCCATTGTCAAAGCTGATAGAAAATGTCTCCATATCACGCACCACGGCCATTTCGGCCTCTGTGCTGCCTCTGCCCGCCGTGCCAATTCTAAATTTGATATTATTCACCGGATATACCATATTATCCCTCCTGATTATTCGGGCGGCATGACGCCGCCCCTACATAGATGTCAAAGTCAATCACATGCTCAAAAATCCCGCGCTCGTCCATTCCAAGCCAAACGGGCCCCGCGTTTAAGGCCCGAAAAAATCCAAAATCCTCATCCCGCTCCGCCACAGCCGCATAAATCTCCCCGGCCTTCCTTTCGGCCGCGCCGCCGTCACGCCCCCAACGCAGCAGCAGCGTAATACGCACAGTATCAAACGAGCGATTGTCAATTCCCCCAATGGCCGTCTCCCTGGCCGCCCTGCCCTCTCGTGGAAAAATGCCGATGGCCCGCTCTCTATTGCGGCTTATCATATGCGCCGTCATCTCGGCGCCCTCATGGGGCAAAATCCCCTTTAAGTATGCCAAAACCTCGCCAATTTCCATATCATTTCACCCCAATCTTTCGCGCAAACACATCCCGCACCATGCCGCGCTTGACACCCACAGTATAGGCGTCAAACCATCTGCCGCCCGCCCGCTTGTTCACTGTGCGGTTAAAATTAAACTCCGGGTTAAAAAACTTGCGCCGCGCATACACCGTGTCGCTGACAATGGCCGCCGTATTTTCCTGCTTTAATCGAGCCGCGCACACATATGTGGCCTCATTTTGCAGATGCCCGCTTTCAAAGGGCATGGTGCCCGATGCTTGCAAATCCGCCCTAATTTCATGGGCAGTCTGCACCAGCGCCTCCCGCGCCGCCGCCAAAATCTTCCTTGACGCCTCCTGATTCTTCACAAAGCGCATCATCCCAATCACCTTCCCTTTCCCTCAGCCTCAGGGCCATATGATGAAAACTGCCGTCGGGATTATGCGCCGGCACTGCCTCCACCACATCAAAACGCCTAACCGCATCCACACCGCCGGCCTTCACCACCGCGCGAAATTCCGCATCCGCTTGATGCACCTCGTCCATCAAACCCGTCAAATCTGCCGACATAGTGGCCACCGCCGTAACATCCTGATGCCTGCTGTCAGTCTGCACCCGCACCTTGCCCCGCAAGCTGAAAATACACTTCCCGCACCAAAGTTTCATTCCGCCGCCCCAAAGACTACCAAGTACATTCTCCAAAAACTTCGGATATGGCAATTTTTGCCAGCCTCTTTCGCCCATCATGGCAAATTCCCCCTCATCAGGCCCGTTTGCAGCAGCGTCAGCCACGCCCAAAGGCCGCAGCCCGCCGCCTCCCAGGGGCGCAGCTTGCGGCGCCTCATGCGCACGCGTATGTCTTGCAGCGAAAATGTGTCAATATCCGCGCCCATGGCAGCGCCGCTTTGGGCCATATGGTCCACAATAAGGCAGCAGGCCTTTTTCACCGCCGCCTTTTGAAAGTCCGTCAAGCCCTCAAAACCCGCGGCCTGTATGCGATTGTGGGTCAAGGCGTCAATCAGCGCCGATGCCGCCGCCAGCCGCCCCTTCGTATTATCTTCACAAATGCCTTTGTGGACCTTTTTGTAATGCTTTAATGATGCATATGCCATTTGGCCACCTCCTTATATCAAGCGGGGGCGGCAAAACGCCGCCCCTGCCGTCATCAAATTACCCGGCATTTATAGCAATGCCGCCGCGCCTTGTGTCAATCACGAACAAGTCCCCATACTGCCGATTTTGATAGAGATATCCATCCCCCTGGGTATGCGTCCCCGGCGACCACAGCTTGATATAGCTGTGTTTGTTCACCGCAATCACACTGGAAGGCGCAACCAGCATCATATGTATCTGAAGCGAATTAGGGGCCGGCACAAAGCCATCGCCAAAGTCATAGGCGCTGCGCATACGCCCGGCGGGCACCACCACAACCTGCACCTCGTCCAGCATACGCACCGTGCGGCTGACGCGGCTTTCCTCGTCAATCACATTCATAATACGGCTTAGCTCTGCGCTCTGGCTTAGCAGCTTGTTCACAGCCGGCGTCACATACAGGATGCGCCCCGCCTGGGGCACTTCTTCCTCGTCCATGCGCTGCATATATTCATCATAAATTTCCAGCACATTTTCCCGGGTCAGCACGCGCTTGTCAGCATCGCCGCCCAGCTCCGCAAAATCCTGATAAATTTTGGATATGCGATATGCCTCCGTTTCGGGTATGGCGTGTTCGGTTTCAAAGATGTTTGTTAAATTCGTCGCCGCCAGCACCTGATTTGTCTCGTCCACATCCATGGTGTCCACAAAAAATTCCACATCCCTGTCATGGGCCAGCACCTTCGTCATATTGCGGTTTTCCACGGCCTGACGATTAAAGCCCCCGTCGCGGCTGTGATTTTTATAGCCCCGCAGGCTTAGAAACGGCAGCTTAACCGTGTTGCCGCCAATAAAATTCACATTTTGGGTGGTCAGACCGCCTGTCAGCAGCTCGCGGGCATATTTCTGCGCCAGCTGCCCGCCAAAAAGTGTCGCATAATTAACATTGTTCGCCATAATTCTTCCCCCTTATGATTTATTTCCAAAAATTTTGGCAATAATATCCATCTGGCTCTTTTCCTCGCCAATATCCGCGCCAATCTTCATCGGCTTAAACCCCGCCTCTTTCTTTTGCTTCTTGCTTTGGACCAGCCCCTCCAGCAGCTCGCAAATATTGTCCAAAGAAACCTGAATATCAGCCAGCCTCTCGTCCAGGTCCATGGCGGCATATGTTTGGTCATAGGCCCGGTCATACAGATTTTCATACAGGTTTTCAAGCCCCTCGTCATAGGCTTCGTAATTTTTCTTCATTTTGTCTCCTCCTTTAACCTTTTCACTTCATTTTCCTTTTGCTCCTGGCTCCATGTGTTGCCATAAAGCTGCTCTACCGCGTTTTCCACGCTTATTACGCCCATCTGCCGCCCTTTGCCGATTGTCTCAATCTGCGAATCAAAATTGGGCGCGGCATATTCGCCAAATTCCACATTTGCCGTACAGGCCCGGATTTCATTGCCGTAAAAGGCGCTGTATGCCGCAATTGAGGCGCAGGCCAGCCGCGCAATCACCTCCCGCAGCACCCCAATAATTTTGCCGCGCGTGTATAGCGTGGCCTTTTCCTTTTCCCGCTGTGCCTCGGCATTGTCGCGGCGCTTCAGGTCAATGCCCAGGGTGGCGGGGGCGATAATGCCCTGCAACGCCAGCGTTATAAAATGATTGGTGCTTTCGGCCATGGCCGCCGTGTCAATATGCGGCTGGACAACTTTGATGGAATTGTCGGCACCTTCGGCCATGTCCATTTCGGTCTGGATAAAGCGGGACTGAAACGGGGACAGCCCCAAAACCTGCCCATTGTGCGGATTGCGCGGCAAAAGCCCTATTGGGATGTATTTTTGCGCGCGCCCGTCCCGCAGGGCATCCACCCATTGCGAAAGCACCTCATCCAGGGCGTCAAAAATGCCGATTTTGCCGTCAAATATGGATTTGCCGCGCCCCTCGAATTTGGGATTTTCATCAAAAATCAGCGGCACGGCCAAATTCATGCCCACATTATGTTCAATGGGGCGAATTTTGCCCAGCTCCCACGCCAGGGCCAAATCCACCTCATCGCCTTTGTGATTAAGCAGGCGATATGTAATGCCGTCCTGCTTGTAAATTTCTTCCAGAGTGTAGCTCTTATGCCTATCCTCAAGGCGCTGCAAAAATATCACATCCGTGATGCGCCCGCGGTTGTAGACAAACCGCAGCTTGTCCGCCCCAAAAAATTCTATGATGGGATATGCCGACACATCGGTGTCAAAGCTGATTTTAAAGGCCCCGTCCCCCAGGGCGACGGCCTTGCGCACCGCCCGCCCAAGCAAGCGCCCAAAGCCGTTTTCAGCCTCAATTGCGTCCCAAATCTCCTGCCCCTCTGTGTCCGAAATACGCACGCCCAGCAGGTCATTGACCACAATATCCGACATGGTATCCACAATCAGCGCGGGCAGGCCGCTGTGCAGCTTGCGTATGCCCGCATTGCCGCCCGACGCCGCCCAAAAGGATTTATTGCCGATTAAATCATCGGCCGACCCATAAAATTGCGACAATTCCGCCGCATTGCCGCGATACCAAATCTTATTGCGAAAGGCTTCTGTCTCGAAGTCCGCGTCGCTTAATATGGACGCGCCCGCCGAATTTTTCATCGGAACAATCTCCAGCCAATTTCTAAACATTTGTTTAAACCACCCCATTTTTATAATCCTCCTTAGCAGGGCGGCATGACGCCGCCCCTACACTGGGTGCGCAATACCGCCGACCCTCTGCGGGCGGCATTACGCCGCCCCTACGAGTGCGCAATACCGCCGACCCTCTGCGGGCGGCATTACGCCGCCCCTACGGGTGCGCAATACCGCCGACCCTACGTTAGCATTTGTTTCAGCGGCACCGCCGCATATTCCGCCGAATCCAGGCAATCCAGCGGGTAGCTGCCGTCGTCTTTGCGCACCCAGGCCCCGCGCTCTTTCGCGGTTTCATCCCATGTGGCCGAATAAAACGCGTCAACCCATTCTTCCAGATGCGCCGCCGCAAGCAACCGCCCCTGGGCAATCAGCAAACAAAAAAGACGTATCCTCTCCAGAATTCCGTCTTTTTTATAGGATGGATAAACCGGCAGCATCAGCCCCTCGCGCCGCAAGGCATCATGCAGCGCCTGACGAAACAGCTTTTCGGCGGATTCGCAAAAGATGCCGCCGCTAAAACTCAACCCGGGAAATTCATCACACCAGCGCCGCAGCCTCTCCACAATCTCGGCAATATACCTCTCGTGGGTCATGCCCGAAGCCCCGCCCTGCCTGTGATAATACCCATCAATCAGCACCAGCCGCTTGTCCGCGGTTGCGCCCACCAGGGTGGCCGCCGTGGCGTCCGTGCCGCCCACGTCAACCCCCACGGCAAATTTCACAAAATCCATCTTGGCAATTTCCTCCCGCGCCGCTATGCTGCCCTCGCCAAAGCCGCGATATATCGTGTTGTCCCCGCCGCCGCGCCTGCCCAGGATGTCCGTTAAAAACCAATTGGACGCCCTGTCATAGCTGCGCATAATCTCCGCCAGCCTCTCGCAGGGCACCGACAAATTGTCCAAAATCGTAAAATTTCCATAATTAAAGCCCTTATTTTCCCCTTTTGCCGCCAATTTTTCCTGCCTGTCCAAAAATTCCCGATAAAACCAATGGCTGGGCGCCTTGGCGTTGATATCAAAAAACGCCTTGCGCCGCCTGCTGGCCAATGTCCTGTCCAGCGCCTCAAACAAAAAGCTCTTATGCACCTCATTTGCTTCCGAAATATAAATCGACCCAAAGGAAATGCCTTTGATACGCGCCGCGTCATTGGCTTTTTGCCCACCCTCTATGATGACAATTTTTTCCTGCCCTCTCACATCCACAAACAGCGCCGGCTTCCCCTCATATTTTCCCTCGCGGCACCGCCCCGCAAAAAAATATCTCAGCCCAAAGCCATTGCTGTCAATAATATTTAAACGGGCCGCCGCCAGCGTCACCCCCGCCGCCAGATGCAGCTTGTCCGGATGGCTTTCCACATTCATGGCAAAGGCAATGATATTAAGGATATTTTTCCCGGCGCGCTTGCCGCCCTCCGCCACATTCAGCCACGACGCCAGCGACCTTTTTAAATATGCGCTCTGCTTGGCCGTAAAATTCGTATATGGCGCGATGCTCATTCAAAGTCACACCCCTCGCGCTCCACAGGATTGTTAATCAGCTGGGCCAAGCCCGTATAATCCGCAGCCTTGCCGGCCTCCTCGCCCTCGGCCGCCGCCTTGCCCCATTTTTGCGGCATACGATGCTTCAGCCAAAATTCATAGGCCTTGTGGTACCCCGCCAGTGACCTGCTAAACAGCACATCCTCCACCATAAAATCCGCCACCTCCCGGTCAATCCTCAGGGCGGCGTCAATCTCCTCATGCTCATTGGCCCACCGCTTCAATGTGGCCGTGCCAATCTCCATCTTTGCGGCAATCTCTTCCACGCCGTCCCCCTGCCGCCGCCAGCCGCCTATCAGCGCCAGCCCCGACGCCGTAAACCAAAACACCTTGTCAACCTTCTTGCCCAACAAAGTCCCCCCTTCAAACAGCCAGGACGCCCCGCCGGGCGCCCCTCTCCAAGTCTCCACAATACTATTCTACCACATCCCA
>JAITMW010000127.1 GCA_031277155.1 Clostridiales bacterium
AAAAGTCGCCCTCAGACTTCGATGAAACACCGTTGAAGCGTTCGTTGTTTCATCCTTGGTTTCGGCGAAGGTTCTCCGCCGAAACTTGGACTTCGGACGATTTTAAATCGGATTAGCTATATTCACGCAAGATATTTAGGAGGTCTAATATGACAATAATTCAAATGAAAAAGGCCATGAAGAATGGCGCGGCCACATCCCAGGGCCTTGTGGCGGACTGCCTGACCAAAATTGCGGAAAACAGCCGCCTTAACGCCGTAATTGAGGCAAATCCCGACGCAATGGACATTGCCCGCGCCTGTGACGCCGCCGCCGATAAATCAGGGGTGCTGCACGGCATACCCATTTTGATTAAGGACAATGTTACCACCGGGGACAAAATGGCCACCAGCGCCGGCTCTGTGGCCCTGGCGCAAAATGTGGCGGCCCATGATGCCGTTGCGGCCAATGCTCTGCGGCAGGCTGGGGCCGTCATCGTTGGCAAGGCCAATATGACGGAATTTGCCAATTATATGTGCGACTTTCGTCTGGACGAAAAGATGCCAAACGGATATTCCAGCCGCGGCGGGCAGACAATGCATCCCACCCATGAGGGTGCCGACCCGTCAGGCTCCAGCACGGGCTCCGCAGTGGCGGTGGCGGCAGGGCTGGTGCCCGCGGCTGTGGGCAGCGAGACATATGGCTCTATCATCTCGCCGTCCCAGGCTTGCGGCATTGTTGGTCTGAAGCCCACAGACGGCCTTGTCAGCAAAGACGGCGTCATCCCAATTTCATTTACGCTGGATACGCTGGGGCCAATGGCCGGATGCGTGGAGGACGCGGCGCTGCTGCTGGCCGCCATGACAGGCAGGCATTTTCAAATGGCGTATAAGCCCGCCCAAATCACGGTGGGCATTTGCCGCGTGGGCATGGACAATACCAAATGGATGCAGGGCACAGGCGAAGGCTGGCGCATTGCAAATGAGGGGCTGGCGTCAAAAATGAGGCGGATTGGCATGAAGGTGATTGACCTGCCCGACGACGACATCGCCCAACATGCCGAGGCAAAGGACGATTCTTTTATTTTCCCGCTGATGCGCTATGAATTTCAATATGCCATGGACAGCTATCTGGCCGCCCAAAAAAATCCGCAAATTCCGCAGAATCTACGGGAAATCATCAACTATAACAAGCGCAATTCCGACATTGCGCTGAAATATGGCCAGGGCAATCTGGTGGCCGCAAGCGAAATTGGCAAAGATTGGCAGACCCATCCGGATTATGTGGCGGCATTGGCCGAAAGGGCCGCCGCGCAAACAGCGCTGGATGCCTATTTTGACAGGCATGGCATAGATGTTTTAATGATGATGTCCGCCCATTGCGGGCTGGCGGCGGCCACGGGCTTCCCCAGCATCACCTTCCCATTGGCCCCGGCGCAGGATGGCCGCCCCGCGGGCTGCTTGCTGATGGCGCGGCGTTTTGGCGAGGATGTGCTGCTGGCCGCGGCAAAGCTTTTGGAGGGGGATTAAATCTATGGGAAGAAGCAAAGCCATTGCCTCTCTGATAATTGGCGTAATTTCAACCATCCCTCTTTTTGGTGTCCCAGCTTTTCTTATGCGTTTTTTCTTTGATTTTCCAAGTATACGTGACTTTTGGATACCTTTGGCCTTGTATCTTTATGTGGTTAATCCACTGCTTGGAATAGTTGGAATCGGTCTGTCCAATCGCGCAAAAAAAGACGGCTATGCTGGTTATGAAGCAACTGTGGGTTATGCGCTTTCACTCATCGCATTTGGCGGGCCTCTCGTGATTTTTTTAATTGTTGGTCTGTTTCCGTTTTAGGCCATGTCTTGCAATATGACGCAAATTGTGTTATGATATCCGGAAAAAGATTGGAGGCCCGGCATATGAATATCACAAAACCCAAGGGCACGGCGGATGTATACGGCGCCCAGGCCGCCCTGTGGCGCTATATCGAGGACAAAATTCACGAAACCGCCGCGCTGTTCGCGCTGGAAGAGCTGCGCACGCCCATGTTTGAAAATGTGGAGCTTTTTGTGCGCAGTGTGGGCGAGGCCACGGACATTGTGCAAAAGGAGATGTATACCTTTGCGGACCAGGGCGGGCGCACATATGCGCTGAAGCCCGAAAGTACCGCGCCCGCCGTGCGTGCCTATGCCGAAAATTCGCTGCACACCCTGCCCGCGCCCGCGAAGTTTTATTATATCGCGCCGCATTTTCGCGCGGAAAGGCCGCAAAAAGGGCGATATCGGCAGCATCATCAATTCGGAGTGGAATTTTTTGGCAGTTTGTCCGCGGCGGCTGATGCGGAGCTGATTTCTGTGTTGCACCTCTTTTTTGAGCGGCTGGGCGTGGAAAATCTGGCACTTCATATAAATTCCATCGGCGATGCGGACTGCCGCAAGCGCTTTAATGCCGCGCTTTTGGCCTATTTGGGCCGGCGGGCCGACGGCCTGTGCCCCCTGTGTTCGGAGCGTATGGAAAAAAATCCCATGCGTGTGCTGGACTGCAAAAACGAGGGCTGTAAAGAGCTGATTAAGGGCGCACCTGTGCCGCTGGACTGCCTTTCCGATGAAAGCGCCCGGCATTTTGCCCTGTTAAAACAGCATTTGGCCGCCCTGGGCATCCCCTATGTGGTTGACAAGGGCATTGTGCGCGGGCTGGATTATTATAACCGCACCGTCTTTGAGTTTATGTC